>CAMSTY010000024.1 GCA_947063875.1 uncultured bacterium | reverse complement strand
ATTCCCCCGGTATAAGTACTGGTTCCTTCCGGCAATGAAACGCGCTCTCAAAACCACAGGCAATCTCAATCAGGATATCTTCACTAAACGGGCGACCCATAATTTCCATCCCGACCGGAACACCTACAGGCGCATTCTCATCCGGCGCAAACCCTGCCGGGATTGCTATAGACGGAAACCCGGTTACAGAACATAACACTCCGTTTCTCTGCTGCTGGGCACTCCCCGTTTTACACACCAGCTGCTGCTGATGGGGATATACCATGGCATCCAGTTCATAATCCGCCATAATCTTCAGAACCTTGGTTCCTATTTCTCTCTGCCGCAATTTCTTCTCATTATACTGCGCAGTCCCCACAAAAAGCCCCATGGCAGTCCGCATATTCTCTTCCACTCCCGGATGGTATTTCCCGCTTTTCAATATTTCTTCCAAAGAATGTACCGGTGCAACAGGCCCCAGCTCTTCCAGGTACTGATTCAAATGAGTCTTAAAATCATCCAGATGTACGCTCACCTCTCTGGTAAGCCAGGCCGAATCCAGCTTTTCACGAACAGGAATCAAAACAGCCCCGCAATCCCGTAATACATTCAGGGCTTTTTCCATCACATGATTTACCGGCTGGTTCGTCTCTTCCTTACCAAAAAAGCTTTCCAGCACCCCAATCCGGCGCCCTCTTGCCCCATCAGGCTTCAGACTGTTCACATAAGATACCGGTCTTCTTTCCACACCCCAGGCCGTCTCCCTGTCTGACGGATCATATCCGGCTATAACATCCAAAACCCTGGCCGCATCCTCTACCGTGCGGCAGATAGGTCCCGCCGTATCCTGAGTCAGACTGTAAGGCACAATACCGTTTCGGCTCACCAGCCCCATAGTAGGACGGATTCCCACCAGGCTGCAGGCTGATGACGGACTGCGGATAGAATTAATGGTATCCGTCCCAATGCCCACCATTCCCATATTACAGGCAACCGCTGCCCCTGTTCCGCCCGAAGATCCTCCGGGAGTCCTGGTCAGGTCATAAGGATTCAGAGTCTGCCCCAGAACAGAACTAATCGTCTCTCCCCAGATTGCAAACTCATGAAGATTTGTTTTTGCCAGAATGACAGCCCCCGCCTGCTTAAGCCTTTTCGTTATAAAAGCATCCTTCTCAGGTACAAAACCCGCCATGGACAGGGAACCTGCCGTTGTTACCATACGGCAGGTATTGATATTGTCCTTTAAAAGCACCGGAATCCCATGTAACGGCCCGGCCAGCTTTCCTGTCTTTTGCAATATCTCATCCATTGCTTCTGCTTCTGACAGGGCCTGAGGATTTACCGTAATTATGGCATTTATTCCAGGCCCCTTTTTATCATAAGCTTCAATCCTCTGCAGATAGGCCTCTGTCAGTTCGCGGCAGGTGAGCATCCCCTCCTCCATGGCCTGATGCACCTGGGAAATCGTGGCTTCTGCCACACGAAATCTCCCCATATCCATCAACCTCCAATCAATGTTCCTGTCTTTCCTTCAATCCCCTCTTTTGCCTTCTCAAGCAATGTAATCAGCGAAGTTCTGCCGGCGCCTGATTCGGCAAATTCCAGGGCCGCCATAACCTTGGGAAGCATGGAGCCTGGTGCAAACTGCCCTTCCTCCATATATCTTCTGGCCTCCTTGGATGTCATGGAATCCAGCCAGCGCTGATCAGGCTTTCCGAAATTCACAGCCACCTTCTCCACTGCTGTCAGGATGATAAGGTAATCTGCCCCAATCTCTTTTGCCAGGGTACAGGAGGCAAAGTCTTTGTCAATAATGGCTTCCACTCCCTCATACTCATTTTCACCTCTGCGGACTACCGGAATGCCCCCGCCGCCGCAGGCAATGACCACCTGCCCCTCCTCAACCATTCCCCGGATGGAATCCAGTTCCACGATGGATAATGGTTTTGGCGATGGGACCACCCGCCTGACGCCTCTTCCTGCGTCCTCTGCAAAAGAAAACCCTCTCTCTTCCTTCAGCCGTCTGGCTTCTTCTCCGGTCACATATGCTCCAATAGGCTTTGTAGGATGCTCAAAAGCCGGGTCCATGGTGCTGACCTCCACTTGGGTCAGCACCGTTGTGACACTCTTTTTTATCCCCCGTTTCTGCAGTTCTTCCCGCAAAGCATTCTGCAAATCATGACCGATATATCCCTGGCTCATGGCCACACAGACTGATAAAGGACAAAGCACATATTTTTCCGGTTCAAGTTTATGTAGTGCAGTCATTGCTTTCTGTATCATCCCCACCTGCGGACCGTTCCCATGGGCCACGATAACTTCGTTGCCTGCCTCTATCAGATCCACAATGGCTTTGGCTGTGCTTTTCACTGCCACTTTCTGTTCCGGCAAGGTATTGCCCAGGGCATTGCCGCCTAACGCAATTACTATCCGTTTCTTCATATCCTCTCCTTTTAGCCTTATGCCTGGCCCCACGCTCCTGCACAGGCTTCAATGGCCTTCTTAAAGCAGTCCTCCGGGGGATTCACCAGTCCTGCGCCCACCTGTCCCACACCATAATCCTTATGGGCGATTCCTGTGTTGATAATTGGGCGGATACCCGTCTCAATAACCTTCATCACATCAATTCCTGTTGCACTTCCTCTGAAATCAAGCACAGGGATCTGATAAGCCGTGCCTTCGCCTACGGTAATCTCATACATCTGGCTGGAGTAATTAATAGCATCCTGCACCTGCCCTCCCACAAACTGCACAATAGCCGGTGACGCCGCCATGCAGAAACCGCCAATTCCTGTAGTCTCTGTAATACAGCTGTCTCCCACGTCTCTGTTTGCGTCTTCTTCTGTAAATCCCGGGAAATACAACCCCCGAATGTATTCGGACTGGGCAGTAAACCACTGATCCTTGCCAAGGCCGGCCACTCGCACGCCGAATTCTGTTCCGTTACGGCACATGGTAGCAACCACGGTGCTGTAAGGAATATCGAAGATGGCATCCATGGTACATTTGCAGCTGGGCATGGTCAGATTCAGGAATGTATGGTCATTATCATTGAGGAACTTAAATGCTGCCTCCTGCTGTTCCCTGGAAAAATGTGTATTATAAATGTCCTGTGCAATCTCCCGAAGAAGCAAAGAAGTTCCCGCTTTATTCCGGTTATGGCCCTCATCTCCCATCTGCAGCGCCTGTGCAATCATTACTTTCATATCAATCTCACCATGCAGTTCCAACGCTTCTTTGATGACAGGATAATATTCTTTTTCCATCCGGTTCAGACGGTCAAATACTTCTTGGTCGCATGCACCGAAACGCAGCACCTTTCCCAGTCCCTCATTCATAGTGCAATAAGCATGGGTATTATATGTTTTATTCACGACATGCCAGACCGGCATATGGTAGGTAACGATTCCGGCCATAGGGCCTACGGCATCATGGTGATGACATGGGGAAAATGTAATTTTCCCGCTGGCCGCCAGTTCCTCTGCCTCTTTTAAGTCTTTTGCCAGTCCCTCATAGATCAGGCCTCCCATAACCGCGCCGCGTACCGGACCGCACATATTTTCCCAGGCAACCGGAGGACCGGCATGGAGGATTGTGGTAGGGGTCATATCAGGAATCGCTTCCCCAGCCGTAGACATTCCCACCAGAACCGGCTGGGCTGACAGGATACGCTTTAACGCTTCCTGGTTAGCTGCTGTAATTTTTTCCAACAGTTCCGGACGTTTTAGGTCTTTCAGGCATCTGGCAATCTTTTTATCCCCGCCTGCCACAGGTTTCCAGTCCACATGGACAGCCTGTGTATTCTGCTTCACCTGGTCCTGATAAAAGGACTCAATGCCAAAATTTACAACAGCAAGCTTCTGATCAAACAATTCATTTACTTTACTCATCTGAAATCCTCCTTATCGGTTATTCCGAATCAACTGCACGAAACGGGCTGCCTGGGCATTTGAGGGAAGAACCAGGGCTCCGGCCTCTTCAAGTTTTGTCTGGGTTGCCCTTCTTCCCTGAGGATCTCCCTCTGTACCACAGACTGTCACCACTACAGATAAATAGCGGCCATCCTTTTCTGCCAGACCCTTTGCCTGTCTGATGGCATCTGCCAGGTCTGCTGCCGGATCCTCATGGGAGCCGTAGCCGATAACACAGTCTGCCAATATAACCGCAGTCTCTGCATCCAAAGCCTCCTGTATCACCCGTTCTGCCCGGAGAGACGGATCAATCATAGGATGGGGGCGTCCTACAGTAAATTCATCATCCCCAAAATCCAGAAATGTATCTTTCACAGATTTCCCGTTTCTCGCATCCTCCAGCTTGTCCTCCGGAGCCAGCGGAATGTTGGAATAAATGTGGCCAAGTTTGCCGATGAGCATCTTCATTGCCTCATCGCACAAAGTGCCTCCCGTGTAAAGTCCCCGCACATATTTCTGTCCTGGCGCCATTCTTCCGGCTTCTGCCCTGGCAAGTTCCACAGCCTGCTCCTCTCCCATGGCAAAAGAAGTGAAATCTTCTGGTTTCTGGCCCTTTGACAAGGCAACTGCCTTATGAGCCGCGTCCTCCAACGACACTGCCGCATACAGACCATATTTCTCAATCTCCGCCGGGTCCCCGCCGATAAAGCATACAACAACCGGTTTCCCTGTATCCTTTGCCTGCTTTAACATCTGTTTGGCCACCTCATCTGCCGGCGGCTTAGATACCAGCGTAATCACCTTTGTTTTGTCATCTCTGGCCAATGCATCCAGAGAAAGCTTCATCATGATGCCGCCGATCTCTGCCTTCAAATCCCTTCCGCCGGTTCCCAGCAGCTGGGATACGCCTCCCCCAAGCTGGTCAATGATACTGGACACTTCCTGTGCTCCTGTGCCGGAAGCGCACACCAGGCCAATATCCCCGCTTCTCACCACATTGGCAAAGGCAAGAGGTACATGGTTGATGATTGCGGTCCCGCAGTCCGGCCCCATCATTAAAAGTTCCTTTGATGCTGCATATTCCTTTAACGCCTTTTCTTCCTCTATGGTAACATTGTCAGAAAACAGCATCACATGGATGTCCCGATCCAGGCAGCTTTCCGCCACCTCCGCGGCAAACCGTCCCGGCACAGAGATAATGGCCATATTCAGATCTGGTTCCATTTTCAATGCGCCGTCCAAGGTAGGCGGAAAATAATCGCTCTTGCTTTTTTCGGCCTTCTTGCTCAGCATCTCATCCACCTTAGCCACTACATCGGAAAACACCTCTTCTGTCTCGCAGTCTGCCGCAACAAAAAAGTCATTTGCCGTCACCTCCTCAAACCCTTCGGCGTCAAGGCCTGTGCGGCCTGCCAATTCCCGGTTCAGGTCAGTTCCCATGCCAACCAGAGCCTCAGCTACTCCCGGAAGTTTTTTCACTTCTTTGGAAATAATCATCAGAGTAACCGAGTCGTAATAGGCATTCTTACGAATTTCCAGTTTTTTCACTTTTACCCCTCCATTTTTATTGTATTATTTTTATATTTTTGTTTACATATATTATTATAATTAGTAATTTTCTTAATTCTATGTTGACTATCCACAAATTCTTTTCAGTAATTTTGTTGTAATATAAAGACAGGCTTCTCTGCGATTCCAAAAAACAAAGACGCCGGAACCATGCAGCTTCCAGCGTCTTGCTTCACTTTATGAAATTAAAATTGCGTTTCTGCCACAGTATTCTTTAATGACTGCAAGCCTCCCCAAGATTTTTTATCCTTTTCTCATCACGGTAACGCAGGATACAATGGCGATAGCGCCGCACCCGTACCAACAGGTTGGGAAAGGACATACAGTCAAACATGTCTGTAATTGCCGCCATGCCGATCACAATCGACTGGTGGATATCCTGATCCTCCACCTCTGCTGTTGATATCTGAAATTGATTCTGGAGTTTTGCCAGAAGACTTTTTACAATCATCCTTTTCTCCTTCAGGGAATGAACCCATGGAGCATATAGTTTTATTTTTAAGACTGCTATTTTTATATTTGATATTTCTTCCATTTATTTTCACCTGCCTTCTAAACTGAGTTGAATTTTCATCCATTTCGCTGCTTTGTTTCTATTTTAAATTCTTCTTTTTGAAATCGCACCTTTACAATCACAGAAAGATATTGTATGATTACTTTGTAAATTTCTAAATACACTTTAATTCAAGGAGATGATCCAATGCCAAGAGGAGTAAAAAAAGAAATCGTTTATACCGGTAAGGCTTTAAAGCTGCATGAGAAAATTCAGAAAATGGAATCTGATCTGAAAGCCGCGAAAGAAGAATTAAAAATCATCTACAAGGAGCAGTTAAAGGCTGAAAGGGCCGCTGCCATCAAAGAGAAGAAAGCAGCAGCTGCTGCCGCTAAAAAGGCTATGAGAGAGAATAAGGCCAAACTGTTAAAGGCATTTGAGGAATCAGGAAAATCTGCGGAAGAAATCCTGGCCATCCTTTCCAATGAGACTTGATTCCAAACGGTATGGAAGAATCTGGTAACGATTTTACTATTTTAAAGATATGAAAATCCTTCTGGGAGCATTCAGCTGATTTCCCCAGAAGGATTTTTTATCGGATTATAAACGGTCGGGAAAATATTGTAACGCCTATTTCAGCTTTATATAAATACCAACAAAACATGTATATGGCCTAATGATTGTTTCAAAGTACTGCCTGTCGTTGCAGGCAAACTCATTATCTGATGCAAGCCATTCGCTCCATGCTTCTCTAAAGCAATCCATTTCCCACGTTTCTACCGATTCAATTCTTTCGTGGCTGCCAATAAGTTCTTTCCAACATATCCGGCTTTTAAACATATAGGCATCATCGCCAAGCCAATCCGATAAGAGTTCTTTTGCCCGGCTCGCATACTCCTCTTTCAAACCGGGAATACCAATCAAAACCTCTCCCCTGTCTTTCATAAACGGCAGGATCTTCTCCTGGAAGAATCCCTCATGGCCCGCAAAGTAATGATAAGAGTCAATGCTAATCAGAGCATGGAATTGCTTTTTTTCAAAATGAAACTGATTCGCGTCTTCGCAAACTGGCATAACCTGTTCGCCAACTCCCCATTGGGCAAATCGTTTCCCGTTCTCTTCTGCACTTACCCATAGATCGTTCGCGCAGATCCTCGCCCCTGTTTCTTTAGCAATTACAAGGCTTGTTAATCCCGTTCCACAACCCAAATCAAGAATCCGGTCGTCAGCGGCACACTGCAAAGGATGTTTGTCAAATAATTCCGCTAAAACCCTGACACAGTTTGGCCCCATCATCGTTTCTTTTGAAATATAATTTTTATAGCTGCTTATATCCATATGTCCTGCTTCCTCCATAGCTGAATTTGCATATAGCTTTTACTTGATGATTTCTAACATAGCAGAAATGTCCTCGGTTGCCATTGCCACTTTTGACTTTTCAATTAGAATGTTTCCCCCTGTCATTATGTAGGAGGGCATTACCCGGATACCTTCATAATAGATTTCGCTGCTTCGCAATTTATAGGTGGAAACGGAGGGAATGGCATTTTTCTTTGTTGACTTTTTCGCAATCATGTTAAAGGCTTTCTTCGCGACATCGCCCATAAGCATAATAACCTTTTTATTAGGGAATAAAGAAAGTTCTGCTTCTAAATAAGGCAAACTGTTTTCAATCTTGCTTTTTTCAATGGTATATTCTGTCTTTGGGGTTTTTACGGCATTTGTAATGTAGATACCCATCTGTAATATGTCTTGTATGGACTGAACCTCTGTTCCCGCCCCTTTCAAGAGAGGAATCGTTGTTTTCAGATAATCGGCGTCGGGACTTCCATAAAAATCCTGTAAGGGATCGGAAGGGACTACTTCATTTATCATAATTGCCTTAATCGCAAGCGGGTCGATTTCAATGTTGTTTAGATATATACCGTCCGCAATACCTACTTTCTTCTCAAGTTCTTTCTTTATATTCATATCCTTATTCTCCTTTGTAATCATCTCTTGCGGCTTTATGTTTTTATAATAGCCTTATTGCCCAGTATATCCAATGACCTATCCCCAACCTCTAAAGTGAATTTTGTTTGACCAAATAGAAACAATACCGGGTACAAATTCGCTTAACGCAACCCACTGCGCCGCGTTCATTTGGGCCAAATCCACACAGGGGCGCCTACGGTGTACCACAAACTGTGACGCACAGCTGACGGAAAGCAATTTTCAAACACGCTCTAAGTATAGCAAAATAGGCAAGAATAATCAATCACATAAGAGAGGCGTATCCCGTATCCTTTTTCATTTCCATTGTAAAACAATTAACAATTTTATCTCGGGCTCCATGCTATAGTATGAGAAAGGTATTAAAAGGCCTTCTGCCCTTTCTTGTAATAAAACAAATCTTTTATGGAGGTATTTATTCATGAACATTTTATCTGGTTATCCCTATTACGGCCAGGAAATCGGCATCTTGGCGTTTTCCGGTACGGCTCCGCGCATCCCAGGAGATGTTGGTCATGCACAGACCTTTTCCTATCCTGTGCGTTATCAGATTGTGGAAGGCAGCTTTGCGGATCTGATTGACGGCTCTCCCGCTATCCGCCGCAAACTGATAGATGCGTGTGAAAGCCTAAAGCAACAGGGAGTCCGTGGCATTGTGGGAGACTGCGGCCTGTGGTCTTTATATCAGAACGAAGTAGGCGGCAGGCTCCACATCCCTTTCATCGGTTCCTCGCTGTGCCAGATTCCGTTTATCTGGCAGGTGATTGGATGCAGCGGCTCAATCGGAATTATTACCGGACATTCCGATTACTTAAAAGAAATCCATCTGAAAAATTCCGGCTGGCAGGATTCCATCCAGCTGTCCATCCAGGGGATGCAATCCATGCCGCATTTTACAGAGATCGTAATAAAGGGAGGCGTTCACCTGGATATCTCCTTGATGCACAGGGATGTCCTCCAGGCTGCTGAAATACTGCGTTCAAGCACGCCGGATCTTAGGGCTGTCATTCTGGAATGCAGCAATCTTGCGACTTACTCCCACGATGTATCAGAATATTTAAAAATTCCGGTATTCGACACAGTATCCGCAGCAAACATTCTGTACTATAGCCTGAACCCTCCTGTATTTGTCTGATCCCTTCCGGGATCTGATAAAACGTCTCTTTTGCAAAAACTTCAGTAATAAAAAACAGGGCATATCTCCGGAATCTAAACGGCGGATGCGCCCTGATTTTACCATTATATAGCTTTCATTGTTTTTCCTGTCTACAGGAAATTCATGACAATTCCTGCCAGGGTTGTCGATAATATGGTCACCACCGTAATTCCTCCGACTACATACGGTACGCTTAAGGTTTCTTCAATAAAATTCTTTTCATCATCGGTCTTTCCCACTGCCTCACTTACCTCGCGGCAGATAACCACATTTGACGGGAATCCTAAAAACTGCTCCACGCCAATCCCCACTGCAAGATCCCTGTCCCCAACCAGCTTCCATCCTGGAAGGACCCAGCCGATCATAATAATTCCGCCACACGCCGCTACAAACAAAACAACGGTCTGAAACGCCATGGTAGCCAAATCTGCCGGTGAAACCTTCCCCAGAGACGGGATAATCGAGCCGAATACGGCAATCATCATCAATCCGTAAGAATTGCTCCGCTGGAGCGGTTTGGGGGGAATATAACCGCCAATACCGGATACAGAACCCAGCAGCAATGCCCAGATGCTATAATTTACTGGCGTAAGGGAACCTAATACCTGAGAAATCCAGGCGCCAATACAGACAATCGCAATCAACACGTTTGCTGTGAACAGCCCCTTATGCTTTTCATAAAACATTACCTTGCCAGAGGAGGTTCCCTTCTGTTTGATCTTCAAAGCCTCCATATGGGCAGCCGGATCTTTCCGGAAATCTGCCACCAGTTTTTTCGCATAACGCATCCCCATTGCCGATGCTATGGGGGCTCCGACAAACTTCTGTACAGAGTAGATAACCGCGCATAACGCTGCCGCTGTAACAAGGCCTCTTTCTGTTGCGGCCTGTGTCATCAGGGAGGTCGCCATTGCCGCCCCATTAATCACCGGCATTCCCACCAAAACCGTGTCAAAGCCAATAAGAGGCGCCACGCACAACATGCCCAGGCAGGAAAATGCCATACAAAGCGCTGCCATCAAAACCGTTTTCCACTCCTGAACCAACTGCTTAATGTTGATTGTGGAACCCATATTAAACAAGACCATTGCCGTTGCCGCTGTAGCCAGTTTCGTAAGGCCAGCTTGATCTATGATATCCTTCGGAATCACATTTGCCAAAAACCCCACCAGGAAAAGCAGCATAACCATCATCATACCAGACAGCTTTCCGCCGGTGGCATGTCCGATTAAGTCCCCCACAGCAAATACAACCACTACTATCATTAAATAAAAGTATACGGAACTAAACATCCCCCTGCCTCCTCTCTGGCGTTTTGTCAATATTCTCAAAGTCCGATATCCTTAAGATCACGGCAGCAAGCAGCTTCGCACGCTCAAACATACTGTCCACCACGGCATATTCCCGATCCGAATGATTAAACTGTCCGACGACTCCCATGGAACAGATACATGGCGTCCCTCCCAAAAGGACAAAGGAAGCATCGGAACCTCCTCCCAGGAATACCCTCCCCATGTTCCCAAAACCATATTCTTCCGAGATACTGCCCACAAAGTCCGCCAGCCTAAGAACCTCCTCGGAGCTGTCAAAAGGCGCCATAAACTCTCGAAATTCAAATTCCGTGCTGGTACCCTCTACCATTGTTTTTCTACAGATTTCTTCCAACGCCGCAATCACCCTGTCCCGTTCTGCCACGCTTCCAAACCGCAGATCCACCGTGCAGGAACAAACTGGCGGAATGCTGTTCGATACGGTCCCTCCCTGAATCATCGTCACCGCAACCGTTGTATTAGCCTGCAAATCCGTCAATGCCTCAATTTGCGGGATTTTATATACCATCTCCGTAATGGCGCTACGTCCATCGGAATAGTTGTTGCCAGAATGTGCCGCAACCCCGCGAACCGTAATCTCAGCCTGGCCTGTCCCCTTCCGGCCAATGCAAATAGAATTATTTAAAAGTCCTGTCTCCATATTGAACGCACAGACACCACCGCCGCTGTGGGAAACCAAAAATTCTTTGGTGCTTCCCCATTGATGCCCATTTTCTTCATCTCCCACCAGCAGGAATTTAATCGGATGCTCCTTCCAGCCTGCTGCCGTCAATGCTTTGGCAATCCAAATGGCCATTACAATGCCACCCTTCATATCCAGGCACCCCAGTCCATGCGCTTTATTCTCCTCATCGATGAAAAACGGATGATCCCCCTTAAGAGGAACCACATCATAATGTCCGGTAAACATCACCGGCTTTTTGGGGTTATCCCCTCCAAGAACTGCTTCCAGCCCATATCCATTTCTTTCACCCACATCATAAAGCCTGCATTCGCACCCAATTGCTTCCAGTTCGGATTTTAAAAGTTCTGCCATGGTATCTGCCTTTTCTTTCTCCGTAGCATCACTGCGCAAATCCACAAACTGTTTCCACATGGCAATGATATCATCATGATGCAAATCTATATAGTCACAGACCACACCGAGAATTTCACTGTCTATTTTCATGCTTCGTCCTTTCCTTTTGTGAGCGGATTACCTTAACCGCATTCGGGGGAATGCCTGTTTTCATCCAGGAACGGTTCGATATCCAAAACAACTGTTTTTTGAATTTTGCGCGCAAATTATTGAAAATTCCATATAATATTTAAAATGATCCCCCCCGATCTGTGAAAATTATACCAAAATACAGCGCCGTAAGCTGTTAAACATTTTACATTTTTGAGGTTTTTCTTCTCAATGAAAAGCTTTAATTGAGACGGCGGATAAAATTCCCATATACCCTCTGATTTTCATTTACCACAATAAACGCATGTTCATCCTTTTGGCTAAGTATCCGGCGAAGCAAAATCTCTTCGTATTTAGAAATCACCGTATAATAAATGTATATCCCCTCCCCGTTCTGTCCGCCGCTTCCCTTCCAGTAGGTAACTCCCCGCTCCAGCTCTGACATAATGTACTGGTGCAGATTTTCCTTGCGGGAAATTATAATTACACCGCAGCTGATATTCTGAGTATGAACGCGGTCGATTATTATCGCAGAAAACACAGCATAAAGGATGGAATAAATTGCCGTAGGAAGGCTAAATAGGGAAGCGCAGACCAAATAAACGCATGCATTCATAATGGATGTCAACGTGCCTACTCCAGTCCGTACCCTTGTTTTGGCAAGCCAGACCCCGATAATATCAAACCCCGCCCCGCTGCCTCCGGCCCTCAGAATCATCCCGCATCCGACCCCTGCCACGATACCTCCCACCAGACAACTGGCAAGCCTGTCGCTGATAATCGGCTGGCTGATATGAATCATCGATATGGCAACCGTCTGAACCGCCATTACAAACCCGGTGCGCCAGAAAAAACGCTTATTCAAGATGGAGTATGCCATAAACATTAAAGGAATATTGATCATGAGGTTAATCACACCTGCCAAATCTATTTCTGCTGACAATCCCGCATATTCTGCCAGAAGCGTGCGGATTATTTGGGAAATTCCAATGGTTCCTCCGTTATATAACCCGGCAGGAGTAATAAACAGCTGAAGCGCAAGCACGGAGATTATCGTTCCCGCTGTCAATTCCAGATATTTCCTCCATTCCCCTGCGCTGCCTCCTCTGAATTTATCATTTCCAGCCTCCATATGTCACCCTTCCTCTAAATTGATCAAAAACTGGCAAATTTTTCTATATCCAATACCGTACATGCTAAAAGTTTTGTACGGGTATATAAACTCTCCACCAAAGCATACTCTTTGCTGGAATGGTTAAACTGTCCGCATACTCCCATAGCGCACACTGTCGGGACTCCCGCCATTGTAAAATAACAGGCATCGGAACTGCCTCCCAGAAATATTTTTCCCATAGCGCCCAAACCCTGTTTCTGAGAAACCTCCGCCACCAGATCTGCCAGCCGCTCTCCCTCCAGAGTCACATCAAAGGGAGGCATATATTCTTTATAAATATAATTAGCGCTGGTTCCCTCAATGTGTACTGTGTCACAAATCCTTGCAAACCCTTCCTTCACCCGCATTGCTTCTTCTGAACATTGATAGCGCACATCAAAATACATATGCGCATAATCCGGAATTCCGTTTGGAACCGTACCGCTTTTAATTACCGTGGGCGCTATCGTCGTCCCCTTTTCCAGGTCTGTCAGCTGGGAAAGTTCTATTGCCTTGTACGCCATCTCAAGAAGTGCATTCCGCCCGCTCGCAAAGTCATTGCCCGCATGCGCCGTAACGCCGGTAACTGACATTTCACCTTCACCGCCGCCCTTTCGGCCGATACAGATATCAGAATTAACCCTCCCTGTTTCCATATTGAAGCAGCATAAAGAACCTGCTGATAGTTTCGTTAATTTTTCAGGCGCATCTCCGTCAAAATGGCCTTTATCCTCATCCCCGGCCAGCAACACTTTGATCTGACGGTCCTGGTATCCTACAGCCTCAAGAGCCTTTATGACCCAGATTGCAATCACAATCCCGCCTTTCATATCGAGGACGCCCAGTCCATATGCCTTTCCCTCGCTGTCTACACGAAAATGAGGTGTCCCATCCCGTTCTCTCTCATCCCCGGGTTCTGCATCCTCCACGGGAGAACAATTTACCGTATCATAATGACCGGTAAACAAAATCGGCTTCCCCCGGCGTTTTGGCCCAAGAACTGCCTCAATAATCTGGCTGTTGGACGGCCCTACGTCATACTCCTTCACCATCATCCCCATCCGTGCAAAAATATCCATCAATTTTTCTTTCATTTTCATTGCGGCAGATCGATCCCGCGCCTGACTGGGCGTCTCCACAAAATCCCTCCACATTTCCAACATTTCGCCGCGATGCTGCTCAATATAGTTCTTTACCTCTTCGTATCTGTTCATTTCTTCTTCTCCTAATCATAGCAGAAATCCATGAGGCGCTTGTCCCCATGGATTCCATCCTTTTGCCTCTTATCCCTTATAATCCGGCTCCTTGCCAATCAGGGCGATGATATCCTTCATTGCTGCAATCATCACATCAATGTCCTCTTTCACATTGTACCAATGGCAGGAAATACGGAAGCCGCCCACGTTATCTGTAAACCGCTGCGCCACAAACACCTTGCGTGCATGAAGCTCCTTCAGGATCTTCCGGTCCGTGTTCACATCGTCATACAGCCGGACAATGATAATTCCTGCACGTCGCTGCGCATCCCGATGAGTGATCAGGGTTCCGCCGATGGATTCTATCTGATCCATGCAATATTCACCCAGTTCCCAAACATGCTCCTGGATATTTTCAATGCCGATCTCATTAACCAGGCCCAGGGACTCTCCCAGCGCAATGGCTCCTGGATAATTTGAGGTTCCTCCGATCTCGTACTTGCGGGCCGTGTTGGGGAAGGTCCAGTCGGAAACTGCCTGGGCATCACATTTCTCCCAATATGCGCCCCAGCCTCCTTCCGGCACGGTTGTATTCAAATATCCCGCATAACTCTGTTTGATCTTATCCAGGGAATTTTTATTTACATAGAGGATTCCTGTTCCGTAAGGGCTGTTGCCCCATTTATGTCCGCCTGCCGTCAGCAGGTCGATATGGCATTTCTTCGTGTCAATTTTGGTAACGCCCATCTGCTGCACCGCATCCACGACAAACATGATATTGTTTGCCTGGCACCAGTCGCCAATCTCCTTCAAATCACTAGCCCAGCCGTTACACCACTCCACCGTGGACATGACCAGAATCTTCGTGGTCTCGTCTGCCAGCTTTGCAAAATCCTCCGCGCAAAACCGGTTATCAGGAGTTTTACATACACGGATATCGATCTTATTGTTCTTTCGCATTACGCACCAGGGAAGCGCTACCTGAATAAATTCCAGGTTAGTAGTAATAATGCTGTCTCCCTCCTTCAGCTCGATTCCCTGAGCGGCAATATTCAGTCCGTGTGATGTACTCTCCACCAGGGCAATCTCCTCCGGATCTGCATGAAAAAGCTTCGCTGCCTCCTCATAGGCTTTTGCCCGCTTATTGTCCATGGCAATATGGTGGGCGCTGCTATCAGCCTCTTCTTGGCATGCCGTCATCTCAGCAAACGCCTTTACCGCATCAACCGCCCTCCGGGGAGCAAAGCTGACGCATGCAGCGTCCAAAAAAGTCATTGTCTTTAATACCGGGAATTCCTCTTCCCGAATTTTCTTCCAATCAATCCTGCCGCTCATAATGCTGTTTCTCCTTTTTTGATTTCATCTGGTAAATTCTTTTTTCAATCATGATACTCCACAATCATTTCCACTTCACACATCGCCCCAAGGGGAAGGGATGATACTCCTACGGCAGAACGTGCATGAACACCAGCATCTCCAAATACAGTCTGCAGCAGTTCGGAGGCGCCATTTATCACCTTAGGCTGTCCGTCAAAATCCGCAGCGCTGTTCACAAACCCTGTCACCTTCACCACACGGATCACCCGGTCCAAATCTCCCAGAAGGCTTTTCAGCACACCAAGGCAGTTGACCGCACACTGTCTTGCCGCTGCGTACCCCTCCTCAACAGAGGCATTTTCTCCAAGGCGCCCTTTATATGCCAGGGAGCCGGATACCATAGGAAGCTGTCCTGAGGTATATACCATTTTGCCCGATACAACTCCCGGTGCGTAAGCTGCCAAAGACGCCGGCGCCTTTGGCAGTATGATTCCCGCAGCTTCCAGTTGCTTTTCTACTTTTCCCATCGGCCTTTCTCCTTTCTTTTGGTAAGCTTTACTGTAACAGAAAATCCTTCAAAAAAATGTTAAGTATTTTATATTTCTGCATATTTTTTATCTTTTTTTCCATTTTTCAAATTCCGAAAGTATATTTGACAAATCATACATCAAAATACTATAATAATAAAAAATATCTGTACAGATTTACCATTATAAGGATTAATTCTGACAGACAAAAGGAGAAAACACATGATCGCCATACCAAGTAAGGACTGGGGAAACCTTGACTCTCCATGGGTTTCTGTGGAAATGGATATCTGGGACGCCCTCATTAAAAACCGGCCCCGTACCCGATACCGGGCATACCAGGAGATCTTTTGGCAGGATAAGCAGCATTCCAGTGTTTATATTGTCGCCAAAGGCCGTGTTTGTATCAGCATCCTCCATAGCAGCGGCCAACAAAAGCATCTGTACATTGCATGTACAGGTGCCATGTTTGGAGAGATCGCCTGTATCCTCAGCCAGTCCCATGTGACTACCGCAACCGCTATTACGGAGACAGAACTTTATTGTATCCCGTCCCTGGAAGTCCAAAGGCTTTTTCACAACGAAGCCTGCCTGGCTGATTGGATGCTTCAATATGAAGCCCGCAAAAACCGCCTTCTGATCTCTCAAATTACCATGCTGGCATTTGAAAAGGCTCCTCAGCGCATTTCTCGTCTTCTTTTGTGTCTATATGAGAACTACGGACGGGAAACCTCTGACGGCACGCTCCTCAACATCCGTTTTACCTGCACGGAGCTGGCCGCCATTGCCAATACAAGCCGAGTTACCGCCAATAATACTATGCTTGGTTTTATTCATGATGGGATTCTGGCGAAAGAAAAAAGCCTCTATATCATTCGGGATGTGGAAAAGTTAAGAGAGATTGCCAACAGGGCGGAAGAAGACTAAAAGCTGAAAACTGCCTTTCCCCGCTCCCCCATCAGCCTACCGTTCTCATCCAGTTCATACCAGACTCCCCTCCCTGTGCTCCGCTGGTAATAGTTTCGATTGTTTTGGAATCATACTTCCATAAAAAAATTCACCGGATAATTGTGTTCAGCTTGTAAAAATTTGATGAAAGAAAAACATAGAAAACCAGAACTGGCAAATTTGCGAGAAAGCCTGCCAGCATATGCCGGCAGGCCTTCCCTCTTGATTATTCCTTCCCTGTATACACTACCTTCCCCCTCACCATAACCATCGAAACCCGAATCTCCTCATCAAACACCACCAGATCCGCATCCTTCCCCAATCCGATCGACCCCTTCTTATCCCCTATCCCCAGAAGGCGGGCCGGCGTATAGGAGGCCATTTTCACCACCTCATGAAGGGGCGCTCCGGTCAGGTCCCGGAAAGTTCGCACCAGCCGGTCCGAGGTGGCCACACTCCCGGCAAATGCCGACCGGTCAGGAAGCTTGGCCACTCCGTCCTCCTTCACACAGGTCATGCCTGTCCCGGCCTTACCCAGGATATACTCGCCATCCGGCATACCGGCAGCACGCATACTGTCCGTCACCAGGCAGATGCGCTCCGGCCCCTTTCCTTTATAGATCAGCTGCAGCAAATGAGCCGGAAGATGGCAGCCATCGGCGATCACCTCCACATAAAGGTCATCCAGCAGATAACCTGCCTCAATGGCCCCTGCCACGCGAAAAGCATTCACCCGCTTTACGGTAGTCATACAGGAATAAAAATGGGTCAGGGCCCCCAGGCCGTTTTCATATGCCCGGAACACTTCTTCACAGCTGGCCTCCGAATGCGCCAGAGAACTGATAATGCCGTGCTCTCTCAATGTGGAAAGAAACTCCTGGGACCCCGGAAGTTCAATCGCAAAGGACCACCGCCGAATCCGGTCGGTCCTCTCCAGAACCGCCTGATACTCCTTGGGGTCCGGATTGCGCAGATATTTCGGGTCCTGTGCGCCCCTCTGCTCCATGGCAAAGTAGGGACCCTCCAGGTGAAGCCCCAGAATATCCGGATACCCCTCCCGACGCAGTTCCAAAGTGTTGAACAAATCTACAAACCCCAGCAGCGATTCCCGTGTGCTGGTAATGGTGGTAGGCAATATGGCCGTCGTGCCATGCTCCATATGCGCCCGGCAGGCCCCATAGATAGCTTCTGCCTCTCCATCCATAAAATCATAACCCCCGGCGCCGTGGGAGTGGATCTCAATAAAACCAGGAGACAGATATTTCCCCTTAACATCAATTTCCTGATCCGCCAAATCCTCCAGGACACCATTCAGGGATATCCTGGCAATCCTCTCTCCCTCAGTCAGAACCTCCCCCTCATATATACCTGTCGGCAAAATGATCCTGGCATTCTTAAATTTCGTTTTCACGTTCCTTCCCCCTCTACAGACTCCGTATCCTCCCCTTAAACCGGGACAGGAACTGATTGTTCCACTCATCGCCTCCCGGACAGTTGCCGCTTCTCCACACCGGAGGATTCACTCCTTCATTGACCAGCATATTGACAGCCTCCACCACAATACAATTCATCACATAGGCATTGGCATAGGTGCTGAGGGCCCCGATTTTCTGAGGAAATCCCTCAATTTCCAGGGTGGCATCCCCCAGCTTTACCTTGCAGTCCACTGCACAGTCCACAATATCATGAAGATTCTTCTTCGACGGATGTCTGGCCACATGATCCTCAGGACAGGTCATTGCATGTTCACGGGAACTGACACCGATCACCTTTGCTCCCCGCTCCTTCGCCGTAAGCGCTGCATCAATGGTTGCCGAATTGATGCCATAGGCATTTACAATCCACAGAAGATCCCCCTCGCCGATGCCGCAGTCCTCAATCACAATCCGCCCGTAGCCCGGCAGACGCTCCGCCTGCATGGATTTCAGCGCCCCATTGCTCAGCATGGTATCCTGATTCAATATAGCATCAATATGCATCAGTCCTCCGGCCCGGAAAAACACTTCCATGGCCGCCAGATTGGAATGTCCGCCCGGCCCGAACACATACACCTTTTTGTCCTGCTTTACCTGATCCGCTACCATTCGGGCCGCCTTTAAGATCTGCCCCCTCTCAGTGTCCCGGATTTCCTCCAGTATCTTCAATATTTCCTCAAAATAACAATCCGTCAAACGTCCCTCTTCCATCCCTGTTCCTCCTCATATTAAAATTGAAATAAGTATTGTCATATGCCCCTTCCTTTCACCTGCCAAATCGTCGGGACATATCAAAAATGCTCTGGATTTGCCTCTATGTTTATTTAGGAAACGAGAAACACAGCCATAGAAAAAGGGGAGGGAAATCGCCGGCTGCCTTATCCTCTTATCCCGCTCTCAATCCGGCCCTGGATTCCCACCGGATAGGTTCCCGCCAGTCCGAAATAGACGGCTGACCCCTCCGGCTCATATCCCCCTTCCCGAATCTGTCCGTCCGTACACAGATACCCGATCATCCCATTCGTATACCCGCTGCAGATACTGCCCGGATAAAGTTCCCGGGCCATCTGCCCATAATACATCCCCATCTCCGCGTTAAAGAAATAGCACCTCTGTCCCCCCAGGTTCCACTCCGAAACCTCCAAGGTCTCTCCCTTTGGAATCCCCTTTTCCAGAACCTTCCCTGCCCACTGGCGGATCTCCTCCCGGTCATCCTGCTGCCACCTCTCCAGATCTTCCCGATTCCAGTCTCGCTCAAATTCCAGAAATACCTGCCTCTTCCCAAGAGCCATTTCTGCGCCCAAATCTGTTTCTCCTGCCGCCACTGCCATCTTTACCCTTTCGTAAGCAGCGGAGGCAAACAGTTCCACATCCTCGGAAGTCCCGGGCCGGAATTCCTCCCCCAGCACGCAGTTTGGGCGTATGTCTGCCGTACACCCCTGGAAAAATACAGCCATACTTCCAGGATTATCCTGATCCGACATTTCCAGCAAATATCCGGGATAATCCGGATGCAGTTCATTGTCCTTGGAAAGATTTGCATGGCAAGGATAATGAATGATCCTTCCCTTCAATGTGCCGTCTGTCCGATAGCTGCTGATCACCGTCAGATTCCGGTCCGGCTCCACCTCATAATTGGGTTTCATGCAGATTCCCTCTTCGCTCCTCACCCGCCGGTACACATTCCCACAAAAACGGCCAGAGGAGCGTTTCAGCCTTATCTGTTCCCGGTCTGCACCCGCCCTCTTTACTGCCTCCAGAATCTGCATTTCCAAAAAAGACACATACTCCGGATTCGGAGTCTCCAAAAGCGGAATTGCCGTATTTCCCGTCCCCGGCCCGGAATGATTGTGGGATGCCACAAACAGAACCTGTTCCCGGGAAAGGCCCAGCTTACCCTCCAGGCAGGACCGCATATGCTCCACAAACTTGCTGTTCCACCACAGCAAATCCCCATATATGATGACAGTCCGGACCTCCCTCCAGGAAAAGTCCATAACCCTTACAAAGATATCCTTCCTCACACGGTCATAACTGCCATCCCGAAACGCAAACCCACTCAGCCTCACCGGCTTTAAGGGTGTGATGCAAACCTTTGATGTTCCCAGTTCAATCATAAGCACAGTTCCTCAATCTTGATAAAATTCCTCATGATATGGAAGGGGTCCTTCACCGGCAAGGCCACCAGTTTATCCTCCGGCGTGCCGTCCCGCTTGCGGATCTGAATCCATTCCCCCTCCTGGATATCCGGAAATGTGGTAAATACATAGGTAAAGCTTTTTTCATAGTATTCCAGAAATCTCTCCTCTTTGGTCACCTCATACAGCTTGGGAAATAGATACAGAATCTCCGAATGGGGCCACCAGAGTTTCATATTCCAGGTTTCCCCGATCAGCTTCTCATAGGCGCCTCCCTGAGAAATCCCCCGGGGCGGGCCTCCTTCCACATCCACGAAACGAAGCAGGCCACCATACTCCGAATCCCAGCCCGCCTCAAAAGTCCTGGTGACAATCCGGCAGATTCTGGGCAAGTATTCCTCAAGCCCTCCGAATTCCTCCAGAAATTCAATCCAGAACCAGGCATCCTCCAGGGTATGTCCCGGATTCAGATGACGGTCCAGAAGATATTTCTCCGCCCTCTCTTCTGTACTCTTGTGCTCCTGGATATGTCCTTCCCCGTCATACAGATCATCCAGGACCAGCTTCAGCTTTCCTCTCGCATAGGCAATCTCCTCCCCTGCATCCATCCCCAGGCTCTGTTTCATCCGGATAAATTCATGCATGGTGTTGACTAATATCATCGGAATGCCGTGAATCTGATACCCTTCGGGAATCGGATAAGGCTCTGTAAGGAAATCCCCTGCCTCTATCCTTTTTACAATGCTTCTTTGCAGAGCCTCCACATTTTGGAAACCATCCCTGTATTCCATGGTTCTGACATACTGGGACATTCCGATAAGCGCAAAACAATCCGCATAGATACTGGCATCCCATCTTCCGGTGCGGGCGTCTTCCTTTTTCTTTCCGTCTCTTGTCAGCACATAGCAGCAGACAGAATCCCCGTAGATGGAATACTGATTCAAAAAATCCCAGGTTCCCTTCATCCATTTCTCCAGCTGCTCCCGGGAAAGAGCCCTGAAAACCCCCTTCTTTTTCAGTTCGTGAAGCTTTCCCAGAATCCAGAGCCATCGCCCCTGAGACCAGGTGAATTTATCCTCTCCTAAAAGCTGCCCTCCCGCATTGCTGATGCAGTTAAGAATCCCTCCATACTCCTCGTCCACGTATCCTGACCAATAAGGGATAAAATCATATTGCAGCAAATCCTCATAAAACCTCTGCATACTTCTTTTATTCATCCTGCCACCCCCACGGGCCGCCCCATGGCGGCCCGGGCCTTCCATTCCCCGCCGCTGCCCGGCAGCGGCCTGTAATTTTACCAGTTTCTTTTTCACCAATGTCATCCGTTTTGCAGGTTCCAATGTCTGCAGGCAGTCCTTATCTTCAGTCCTGTCCCAACCGCAGCATCAATTCCTCGACATCTTTAGGAACCGCCTTCTTTGCCACATGCTGATTATACAATCCCACTCCGTAAAATACCACAAAGGTCACAATGGTAGGCGCTATCGTTCCAAAGTCTGCCGGAATTGTCACCAACCCCGCCTTGGTCAGTACAAATACTCCAAAGCCTGCCAGCGTCGCCGCGATGGCTGCCTTGCCGTCACAGTGCTTGAACATGGGGAACAGCCCCAGCAGAAGCGGCACTGCCGTGGGTCCCAGAAGAGCCGAGAACCAGGAAAGGATCAGGCCGGTCACTCCGCCGAATCTCTCATTCAAAAGCCCCACCACTACAGTAACTGCCATGAACATAATCGTGGTCATTCTGGCATAGAACAGTTCTTTCTTCTCCTCCTTCAGCACATCCTGCTTAAAGATAGGAATGATATCACGGGTCAGCACTGCCGATATGGTATTACAATCCGAAGTACACATGGACAAGGTGTTGGCGTACATGGCCGCTAGGGAAAGCCCGATCATTCCATGGGGCAGGAACATCATACTGATGGTTGCATACAGGGTATTGGATGCTTCACCCTGAGTAAGGCCCGGCACGGTCAGCGGCCCCAGCCACATGGGAGTAAACACGATCAGAGGCCAGATCAGATACAGCGCCGCGCTCAAAAATGCAGAACGCTTTGCTTCCTTTGCATCCTTTACCGAAATAAAACGGGTTGCCAGCGACCAGGTTCCCCCATTATAACTCAGAAATACCGTAATAAAATAAAATACGGTCCACAGCGCCGACCCCTGTCCCTGGGTCTGGTCAAACACGGTAATATTCCCCTGGGGAAGGGCCTGGAAGGCCTGAAACAGATTCATCCCCAGATGGGTACTGATATACCCCATAGTCCCGAAAAACAGGATCAGGCCTGCCAGAGTCTGCACCACCCACTGGGCAAAATCCGTCCACAGATCTGCAATCAGACCTCCTACTGACATATAGAACAATGCCACAACCGCTGAGGACAGAATCCCGATCCAAAGGGGAAGTCCTGTAAAGCCTGTCACCAGAATACCGATGGATGCCCATTTTGCACCCACATCCAGAAGCTTTGAAAAAATGCCGGAGATGGCCACAATCACCTGTGCCGCCGTGCTGTAGCGCATCCTGAGATACTCCGTAGGGGACTGAATCCCGAGAGCGTGACGCAGACGCGGCCACCGGGGAGCCAGTACCACCGCACCCACGGAAACAGCCAGGGCAATATTCACCGCCCACCAGAAGTAAATGGCTGTGCTCAGCGCATAAGCAATTCCCGCGTATCCCACAAACACGACGCCGGAATATCCGGTCACATGATGGGAGATCCCGGACAGCCACCAGGGGATCTTTCCTCCGCCCACATAAAAATCCTCTGCCGTCTTTACATTATTCTTTGAATATAAGCCAATCCCCACCATTACCAGCAAAAACAGCACGATTACTCCATAATCCAACCAATTCATATAACTACCTCCTCTTGTCTTTCCTCAAAGCCGCGCGATCCGCTGCCGGATATAGAACTCTTCCAGCTGCCTGCTCTTTGCATTCCCTTCCCGGGCCTCTCCTGCAAACAGCTGATCCCATTTTTCGATATATTCCACGATTTCCTCGCGGGAATAATACTGCCTCAAGGCTTTGTCCGATTGATAATCCAAACGCGATACCTGACCATTCCACATCAATAAAAAGCATATCACTGCCAGGGCAATCAGAACCGGGCCAAAAAAGCTGGTATACCCGGCCAGAAATCCCAGCCGTTCCTTCCATTCCCATACAAAATATCCCTCTGCCAGACAGGCAAAAACCAATACCGGCATCACCAGCCCCAGCCATATTCTGGCCTGAGTTGCCTGACGATATCGCAATATCTCCCGCATAACAGCAATCCCCATCAGGCCTTCCCCCTGCTCCCGCAGCAGTTTCGGACTGACAGCAATCTTAAAATCCTCTCCCCGCCGCCGGAACAGAGGCGACAGGATCTCGATGCCGCGCTGCAGAAAATCATACCGATCCATCTCCGGACACAGATATATCCGGACATTAAACCGGTCCGGAAGCTTCAGTTCATAAGCCTCCAGTTCTCCGTACTCACCCTCCGGCCGTGGCAGGTACCAGAATTTTCTGACAATCCAAAGTATGGCGGCACATCCGGCCGCCAGAATCAGCGCCTTCTGCCACACCGCGCCTGCCAGCTTTATTGACATTCCCATGAGGCCCAGACAGAAAGGAATCGTCCCTGCCAGATAATACCAGTTGATTGTGTGCAGCTTTTTCATGCTCCGCCTCCTCCTTGGAAAATCTTTTCTGTTTATAGAAAACGTTTACTATTTCATGCCCAGTAACAATCCTGATCCACATACATATGTACATGATCTGTTTTTCTCAAGATACTGGCCGGACAGGCTTCCCGAATCTCTCCTGTCAGCGCCTCTTTCACTGCCTTCCGCTTCTTTTCCGTAGGAACGATGCAGAAAATCTCTCTGGCGCTGACCAGCTTGGGTATCGTCACTGTCAACGCCTGTCCAGGCACATCCTCCAAGCTGGGAAAACAGCCGTCATGCACCTGCTGCAGCCGGCAAACCTCATCCAGATCCACAACCTTCACAGTCTGCGGGTCGCAGAAGTCCGCCACCTCCGGGTCATTGAAGGCAATATGCCCGTTCTCTCCAATCCCCATAAAAGTGATGTCAATGTCAATCCTTTCCAGAATCGCCCCGTACCGGGCCGCCTCCTGCGAGCACTCTGACACGCCGTTGATCAGATGCACGCTCTTAAAGGGCACACGGTCAAATATGGCATGAGAAAGAAAGCGGTTAAAAGAGGATGGGTGTCCGATCTCAAACCCTACATATTCATCCATGTGGTATCCGTTTACTCTGCTCCAGTCAATCCCTCCTTCCTGGATCAATGCCTCAAGAAACTCATTCTGCGACGGAGCGGCTGCAAAGACACAATGGATCTCCTCCTGCTTTGCAAGCATCCGCCGCATACATTCTGCTGCCTCTGCCGCTGCCTCCTTTCCCATCTCTTCCCTGGTGTCATACACCTTCAGCCTAACCTTGTCGAAATCCAATTCTCTTTTCATTCATTGATTTCTCCTTATCTTATTATGTTTCCTCCTTACCGAATCCCGTTCCACCAGCACCGGCTCCAGCATCAGCTTCTTTTTTATCCTGCTGCCTCCTGCCACACTCTCAAAAAGAATCTCCGCAGCCAGTTCTCCTGTCCGGTAGGCCGACTGGGATATGGTGGTAAGCGCCGGCACAATCATCTCCCCGAACTCCACATTGTCAAATCCCAATACCGAAATATCCACCGGCACATGAATCCCGCTGGTCTCCAGCTTCTTGATAATCCCAATCGCCATCATGTCATTGACGGCGAATACCGCATCCGGTATGTAGGGCCTCTCCAGAATCTTCTCCCCCAGTTCCTGTCCGCATTGATAATCCTTCATGGCACTGGCTCCGGTCCCCTTGCCGACACAATGCACCACCAGCTGTTCCTCGCCAAAACTGCAGCCTCCCAGCTCCAACCCTGCCTGAAACCCCGCCAGCAGCCTCTTCCGGGAGGGCCGGTCAACCGCTCCCGTTGCAAAAACGATCTCCTGGTGCCCGGCTCCAATCAGATACTCCGCCGCCAGCTTCCCTCCGGAATAAAAATCAAAATCAATGGAAGACACCTCCGGGTCCTCATGGGGCTGATCAAAAAGGACACAGGGTATCCCCGCCTCCTCCAGCCTTGTGCGCATCCCTGCCTCCCAGCCCATAAGCGAAAGCAAAGCCCCGGCCACCCGGTAATGGATCAGCATATCTATATAATACTGCTCCATGCTCCGGTCACTGTGAGAGGAATACAGAATCGGCATATACCCCTGATCTATGCAGGCCTTCTGCACGGCGGCAAACAACTGATTATAAAAGGGATTGGAAATCGAAGGCACTACCACTCCGATCTGCTTATTCGTCCCTCCTCTCAGCAGCTGGCCGAATACATTGGGCCGATAATCCAGCTTCTGGGCGGCTGCCAGTATCGCACTCTTCAGCTCCGCCTTCACTGGATAGCCGGAACCACTGAGCACACGGGAAGCCGTAGCAATCGAAACATGCGCCATCCCCGCCACATCCTTAATGGTAGCCTTCTTTTTCTTACTCTCCGCCATACCTGTCTCCGTTTAGAAATCGTTTTCTATAGCATATCACACAATTGTAGCCATGTCAATCCATTATTATTAGTCATTTTACCGATAGTAATATTTTCTATTACTTATTTATTTCTTTTCTATATGGCAAAAATACACATACAATCTTTTATTGTACAAGATTTCATACATTTTTATCAAACATTTTTCCATCTTCTTTCGTCAGAAGTCTTTTGTCTGCTTTCACAGATCATATCCCCCCATCAAGCAAAAATCTCCTGACATTCTCCAGATATCTGTGCGGGTGGCGCCTACTGTTCACCGTCAATGTCATAATGCCGGGCCCATAAGGTTGTGCATGTGTAACGAAAAGCTCTTTTCATGGCGTACCTTTTTCCGGGAAGCTTTTCTCCAATAGCCTTGCTTCACGATAACCGGCAAATAAAAAGCTGTACAGAATCCATCTCCTGTACAGCTTCGATAACCCTTTCAGGCAATCCGCCTATAACCGCCTTTTCTCTTTCCCTTGTGCGAATCGGAAAAAATCCGAAAGCCTCAACCCCTCTGCCGCTCCCTCAAGGCCGCCTCAAACACGGATTCCTCCACAGGAAGGGCCACCTTCCTCTCCTGCCAGGAGGAAAGATAAGCCCCATTAGTGATGACTACCGCTTTCAGTCCTTCCCTGCCCTCCGCAACCAGAGGAGTTCCTGTCAGCAGATGGTCTGCAAAATTCGCCAGCAGCTTCTGGTATCCCCTCTCATCCACATCCACCAAAATCTCCCGGCTACGGTGCTTTAGCACCCCGTAAATTTCCTGATTCTTTCTTGCAAATTCATCCGTTGCCATCACATTCTCATCCAGAATCATCCGGCTGGTGTCTTCGACTGCCAGCCTTCCCTTCGTCCCCCATATCTCCAGACGGTTCACCCCCGGGTTCTCTCCGCTGGAGGTGATAAAAGTCCCATGAATCCCGTTCCGGTAGAAAAACTGGATATCCGCATTATCATCCACGTCAAAGTCATTAAATTTTCCATAATCCAGAGTGGCCAGCACCTCATCCGGCATGCCAAAAAGCCACTGCCAGATATCCAGATAATGCTGGCTCTGGTTAATCAGCAACCCCCCGCCTTCTCCTGCCCAGGAACTCCTCCAGGGCGCAGAATTATGGTACGCCGGCGTCCGAAACCAGGTATTGCAAATCCAGGCCACCCGGGTAATCCTCCCCAGCGCTCCCTGCTCCAGAAGATCCTTCGCTTTCTGAAAAACAGGTTTCATACGGATATTAAAAATCATGCCAAAGCTCACCTGATTCTCCTCTGCCGCCTGCACCAAGCCTCTCACAGCACCCGCACAGACGCCAGCCGGCTTGTCAACCAGAATATGTTTTCCTGCTTTTACCATAGAAAGCCCGATCTCCACATGGCTGGTATGAGGTGTCACAATCACCGCCGCGTCAAATTCATCCCTATGGGCCAGAGCATCCTCCACATCCCGATACAGCGAAGCTTTCGGATATTCCCGCTTCAGGATCTCCTGCCCCTTCTTGTTGCGGCAGCACACCCCAGCCAGGCACATCCCCTCTATCTCACCATCGTATATCATCCTTGCATACTGACTCCCCATACCTCCAAAGCCAATGACTGCTGCTCTTATCTGCTTCATCCGGTTCCTCCTCTCTGCCTGCATTTCTTCGCTGATTTTCTCATACCCTTGACACACACCCTGCAATTTCTCGTCCGCAAGGATGTTCCTCCTCTTTTCATAAGCCTGCAACATATGCACCAAGGAGGGCTGCATGGACTTCTTCATCGTATCAATCGTTCTCTGACGGAGTCTGCTTCGGATACTGGTATCCATTATCCATTGGCTTCCTAAACTGATTGCAGAAGTCTATTATCCCATTAGGAAGATATGCGTTTCCATCACCGGAATTTCCTATCCGATAAAAGCGCAATCTCATATACCTTTATCTCATGTCCCAGCAACTGCATAATTTCCAGTTCATCCTCTGCATCCAGAACCGCGTTGTGAGTCTCACGATACCCTCTGTTTTTGCAAAGCATTTGCAAGATGCTTTCCACGCCATATCCCCTTTTCAGCCTTCCTGTCCCATAGCAATCCGCACAGTCCGGTATCGCTCTGTTATATTGGCGATAGGATGCCAGACGCATGATATCATACCATTTGTACTCCGAATACTCGGGCAAATGCTGCCTGTCAAAAGAAGCATTATAGGCAAAAAGCTTCTCCACCCCATAAGTATTCAGCCACTGCCGGATCTCCTTCAAGGCCGTCTTCCTGTCTGCAACACGGGTTCCCTTTTCATCAAGCCTCAACTCGTTTGCATACATCCCGCCTGCTTTGTATTCCGGATCGATTATGTAATAGGCCGAATCAAGCTTTTTCCTGGTTTTTGAATCGGCAACCACCACGCCGATGGACATAACCTGATCATGCCAGTTTGTTTCCGTGTCAATTACCGCAAATTTGTCTGTCATGTTTCCCTTTATCCTCTTTCCCTTGGTGCATCCTGGAACGCGTTGGAAAATCCAGTTCCGCCAGCTGCACGCCCCAGGAAACGGCAAAAGATTCCTTGACGCTCCTATCATAGTATAGCACAAGGCTGCCTTTTGGCGCAATGGGATTTCTGCCACCGTTCAATCCGCATCCGGAATATTTCCTTCCACAAGAACCAATATGGAAGAAAGCAGATAGGAACACAAAAGCGCACAAAACCCCTCCCCAAAAATAACCGCAGGAGTGAAAATGCGGATCACAACCACTGCCATAACAAAATAGATCAAAGCCATCAGCACCGTACACAAAAGAAACCGCATGCCGATCATCAGGGAGTTTTTAAACATGGCCCATATGGTATTGTCAAATCTGGCCATGAGGGGAAATATGTACATCAATACAATGGCATAGGCAGCAACAGCCACCATAAATACAGCCGTTCCCAAGATCCACAGTACATTTTCAAACCTCATATGGTAAAAAATGTATCCGTCGATCCCAAGAAGAACCCCCACCGCCAGAAGAATCAGCCAGACTATGGTTGCCTGGCGGAAATTCTCCTTAAAAGAGCGGAAAAACGCCCTGGTGACGGCTCCCTCCTCATTCTTGGCAATCTTTAAGGTCACGTAAAAAAGCGCGGTTGTGGACACGCCCACGGTAAAAACAGGCAGACAGCAGACAAACCAGAGGATGTTCAGCCAGACCGCATACACGATCTTTGTGATCAGCTGCATCACAGGCCCGTCAATCTCCAAAAGTCCCTTCATAGGATTTAACCCTCCGTTGATTCCCTGAAAATCAAATTGGTTTCCACATACACGGTCCGGTAATTTAAGGAAGGCTCCTTGATCCGCGATATCAGCAGCTGGACGGCAGAAAGCCCTATATCCTGGCTGTGGATATGGATCGTGGTAAGGGGCGGCGCCACGACCCTTGATTCCGGCGAGTCGTCAAAACCGCACAAATACACATCGCCGGGAATCGAATAATCCAGGGAATGAAGTACCTGCATCATATCAACAGCCGTCGCGTCATTGGCACAGATGAATACATCCGGAAGCTTTTCCATCCTGCTGATATGTTCGGCCAGATATTTATGGTAATCCTCCCTGCCGCCTCCCGAAGGGCCGTGCTTATCCTCAATGAGACAATATTCCTCGGGGCAGGGAAGTCCCATGAGGTACATGGCGTTGCGGTAGTTCATGTACCGTTCATAAAAAGACTGGCAATGCATATAGGGGCCTGCAAAGCCGATTCTCTTCTTTCCTCTCTGAACCATCTCTTTGACAAAACGATAGATTTCCGTTCGATTGTCCATATAAAGCAGGTCCGCCTCCAGGGGAGCCTCAAAACCATCGGCAGGAGAATCCACAAACAGCAGAGGAAGATTCAGTCTGCAAAGCATCCGGCAGTACTCATGGTCAAAGACCTCAACACAGGCGATGCCCGCAATCTGTTCCGGCCTGAATGAAACAGGAAGCCGCAGTTCCTCCATCTCCTCCTCGGTCACCCGGTACATAATAAGGCTGTAACCCAGCTGCGACAACTCCTTCTGAAATTTGTCAAGCATGGTTGATGCAAAATGGGAACCGCCTACAAAGCTTCCCAGAAACAGTGCAATCTCATGTTTTTCTTCTACCTCTGGGACAGTGGGCAATCCGGCAGCTTCCGCAATATTCAAATAGGAAAACTGCTTGTATCCCATCTCCTGTGCTTTTTTCAGAACTTTATCCCTGGTGGCAGCCGCCAGTACTCCTGTATTATTGATTGCTTTTGAGACCGTATTACGTGAAACCCCCAGGGCATCCGCAATATCCTGAATGGTAACTTTAGAAGCCATAATCTTCTCCTTTCCAATCTCACATATGTATCATACCGCACAATATAAAATATGTCAAATGTAAAATTGTAAAGATTTTATATCCATTATAATCAAAAATGCAAAATTATGATAGAAAAAATTGTTTAAATGTAAAACATGCTATTGACTAAATGTAAAAATAATGGTATGTTATATACAAGACGCATGACTGATATTTTACGTTTGCGCAAATCGTAAATGTACATCAAACAGATACTGTAAAATACCGGCGCAAAAAAGTGTACAATAGAGTCGGCAGCGTAAAATAAAACAAAACAGGCATGTCAGAAAGGGGGAACCAATGGCTTCCAATTCTTCAACCGTTTCCGCAGAGAAACAGGGCAGCAAATCAGGGAGGGTTCATGATACACTGGTGTATGTAAAACAGCACTGGGAATTGTATGTTATCTTCCTCATGCCGGCATTGGCGCTGACTTTAATTTTCAAGTACATACCCATGGGCGGCATTCTCATCGCTTTTCAGGATTACAACCCGTTTCGGGGCATTTGGGGCAGCGAATGGGTAGGGTTTCAGTATTTTGAGAGATTCCTTTCCTCTCCGGACTTTATGTCCTATCTGGCCAATACCTTAAAGCTTAGCATCTTCGGCCTTTTGTGGGGATTCCCGGTGCCCATCCTCCTGGCGTTTCTTCTGAACCGGATTCAGAGAACGGGAATCAAGAAAAAGATCCAGCTGGCACTTTACCTGCCCAATTTTATTTCCGTCATCGTCCTCTGCGGTATCATAAGGATTTTCCTTTCCGTAACCGGCCCGGTAAATCTTTTGTTGGGCAGCCAGATTAATTTTATGGCCATGCCGGGAGCATGGAGGACCATCTACATCGCCAGCGGCATCTGGCAGGGAGCAGGCTGGGCATCCATTATGTACACCGCCGCCCTGGCAAACGCAAGCCAGGATCTGAGGGAAGCCGCCGAGCTTGACGGAGCGAATATCCTTCAGCAGATCCGGGTAGTTGAGTGGCCTGCCATTAAGGACATTGTGATTATCCAGTTTATCCTTCAGGCAGGAAACATCATGAGCATCGGCTTTGAAAAAGCATATGCCCTACAGACAGACTTAAACCTTGCCAGTTCAGAGATTATCTCCACATACGTGTACAAACAAGGTCTTGTTGGTGGTAACTTTAGTTTCTCGACAGCAGTCGGCCTGTTCAATACAGTCATCAATGTGATTCTCCTTTTAAGCGTGAACAAGATTGTCGCAAAGATGAACGATGGCCAGGGATTATAGGAGGTTTCCAATGAAAACTAAAAAATTTTCCAGCTACGGCACTCAGGATAAAATACTGCTTACGGTGGGATATATTCTCATCGGCCTGTTTGTACTTGCAATTATCGTTCCTATGATCTATATTGTGGCCGCCTCCTTTATGGACCCGATCACCCTGCAGAACAAAGGGATTACCTTTGATTTCAGCAAATGGACTCTGACGGCATATGAGCGGGTCATCTCCAACGCCCAGATCTGGATCGGCTTTAAAAATGCCGTGGTTTACTCCGTGGTATATACCATCGTATCCGTAGGCGTCACCCTGCTGGCCGCATATCCCATGTCAAGGCCCGACTTTAAGGGGAGAGGGTTCTTTAATGTAATTTTCATGATCACCATGTTCTTCGGCGGCGGCCTGATCCCTACCTACCTGCTCATCGGCAATCTGGGGCTCCTTGACAGCATGTGGGCCATTATTCTTCCCGGCGCCTTTAGTGTGTGGAATATGACGATTGCAAGAACCTATTACCGGGGAATTCCCACAGAACTCCGGGAGGCGGCGGATGTGGACGGCGCCAACGAAATCACCTATTTCTTTAAAATATTGCTGCCGGTATGTACACCCATTATCGCGGTGCTGTCCTTGTGGCAGTTCGTAGCCATGTGGAACAGCTACTTTGATGCCATGATTTATCTCAATGATTCCGCGAAACAGCCGCTGCAGCTGGTGCTTCGTTCCATCCTTATACAGAATCAACCGGAATCCGGCATGATTTCCGATATGCAGAGTACGGCACAGCGGGCCCAGCTTGCAGAACTTTTAAAATATGCCACCATTATTATCTCCAGCCTTCCTCTTTTGGTGATGTATCCGTTCTTCCAGAAATATTTTGACAGCGGCATCATGGCAGGTTCGGTAAAAGGCTGATGAACGAAAAAAGGAGCAAGGACATGAAAAACAAATCAATCAAACGGGGAGTTGTATTGGTACTGGCGGCGGGAACGGCCCTCTCCCTGGCCGCATGCGGGCGTAGCGTCTCCTCTCTCAATACCGGCGAGGAAATGCAGGTGGTCGATCCGAAAGAACTACAGTTTCCCCTGGCGGAAAAAAAGACTCTCACCGGAATGATCAGTTATCCTCCCAGCACGGAGCCCAACCCCAACAACCGGACCATCTTCAAAAGGCTTCAGGAGGCGACCAACGTGGAGATTGACTGGATGGCCATTCAGTCCGATCAGTGGGGCGACAAAATCGCCCTCAATATGGCAAACCCCAATCTTCTGACAGACTTTGTGTTCAGCGGTGATTTCAGTGACAACGATATTCTCCGGTATGCAAACTATGGGGCCATTATCCCTTTGGAGGAGTATATTGACACCTATATGCCCAATTTAAAATCCGTTTTTGAAAAATATCCGGAATACAAAAAAATGAGCACGGACATCAACGGCCATATCTGGACGCTTCCGTGGATTGAGCAGCTTGGCTCCGGGAAAACGGCAATTCAGACCGTCAGCGAGATGAGTTTTATCAATAAAAAATGGCTGGACTTTTTGGGGCTGGAAATTCCCGGGACCACCGATGAATTTGAACAGACCCTGCTTGCCTTTAAGGAACATGCCCCCGAACTTCAGGCACAGTTTGGCATTGAGGGAAGCATTATCCCCATGTCCTGCATTGTCAATGACGGAAGCCAGGACCCTGCCCTTTTGATCAACGGCTTCGGGGACGGCTACGGCGACTGTGACCAGGGCAGGCATATTGCGGTCACGGACGCAGGGGAAGTCATCTGCACGGCGACCCAGCAGGGATTTAAGGACGGAATCGCCTGGCTTCACAAACTGTATGAGGAGGGCCTCATCGATCCGGAGGCCTTCACCCAGGAGTGGTCCACTTATGTGGCCAAGGGAAAGTCCGGACGTTACGGCGTCTGCTTCAGCTGGGATGTGGCCAATATTGACAACAACACCGACTGGGTTCCCCTTCCGGCTCTGACTGCGGACACAAGAAACATCACCCCTGAAAACGGCTCCTTCACCAGCGGATATATCAGAGGGCGCTGCGTTGTCACCGCCGTTGCCAGGGAACCGGCTCTGGTGTGCGCATGGCTTGACCAGATGTATGCTCCCCTCCAGTCTCCTCAGAACAACTGGGGAACCTACGGGGAAGAGGATGAATTTGATATCTTTGAGATGGGCGCCAATGAAGAAGGAGAGCCTATGTTAAAGCATGCTCCACTGGGAGACGCTTCCCCGGTGGAGGTCAGAGAAGCAGAATCCGTCGGCGGCCCCCTGGCCGTACTTGACGAGTATTACGGCAAGTATGTTACCTGCCCGGCTGACGCCCAGTACCGCCTGGACTGGATACGGGAAGTCTATACGCCGGATATGAACAACAAATATGTATATCCAAACGTATTTATGAGCCGGGAGGATACGGACAGGCTCTCCGTCCTGACCCATGACATCTCCCAGTATATCAACGAATGCCGTTCCAGATGGATCATGAACGGATATACGGAAAATGATTGGAACGAATACAAAAATAAGCTGGATGCTTACGGGTTGGAAGAGTATCTTTCTATTTTCCAGAAGTATTTTGACGCTTTTTATGAGTAAAGCCTTCAGGCACCCGACAGAAAACACGCCACCGCCAGATGAAAGTCTGGCGGCGTTGGCATCCCTGATTCCAATCGCCTGCAGCGATGGAATTTTCAAAGTAAAACTTTCAGGAGGTATATCATGACAAGTCCTTTTTTACAAAAAGCACGAAAATATGAAGAGACATATGAAAAGAATATCAAAAAAGAAGACCGCCCGGAATTTCACCTGAGTCCCCGGGTGGGCTGGATGAATGATCCCAACGGTTTTTCCTTCTACAATGGGCAGTACCACCTGTTTTACCAATATTATCCCTATGATTCCCGTTGGGGCCTGATGCACTGGGGGCATGCCGTGAGTTCTGACCTGCTCCACTGGACCTATCTTCCGGCCTCCTTAGCGCCGGATGAAGCCTATGATAAGGACGGCTGTTTCTCAGGGAGCGCCACCGTGCTCCCTGACGGAAGGCATCTGCTTATGTATACTGGTGTGGCAAAGGAAATCCAGAAGGACGGAAGCATCCGGGAGGTGCAAAGGCAGTGTATTGCCGCCGGTGACGGCATCAATTATGAGAAATATGAAAAAAATCCGGTATTGACCGAAGTCGATCTTCCGGAGGGCAGTTCCCGCTATGACTTCCGGGACCCGAAAATATGGCAGGGAAAGGACGGGGACTATTATGCAGTAATCGGAAGCCGCCCCGCCGATGGAAGCGGGCAGATATTACTGTTTAAGAGTCCGGACGGATTTGAATGGAGATTCCAGGAGATCCTGTGTTCCAACCGGGGACGTTACGGCAAAATGTGGGAATGTCCGGATTTCTTTGAACTGGACGGAAAGCAGCTTTTGCTGGTAAGCCCCCAGGATATGCTGCCTCAGGGATTTGAGTACCACAACGGAAACGGAACCGTCTGCATCATCGGATCCTATGACGAAGAAAACAAAAAATTTGTCGAGGAACGCAACCAGGCCATTGACTATGGCATTGACTTTTACGCCCCCCAGACCCTGCTCACAGCCGACGGAAGAAGAATCATGATTGGCTGGCTGCAGAACTGGGACGCCTGCCTCCCGGTTACAGTCCGTGCCCCGTGGTTTGGGCAGATGAGCCTGCCCCGGGAACTTTCCGTAAAAGACGGGCGCCTCTTCCAAAAGCCGGTTCGGGAGCTGGAAACCCTGCGTAAAAATGAAGTGCGCTATATGGATCTTACCTTCACAGACATCCTGCAGCTAAGCGGCGTCAGCGGCAGAACAATAGACATGGAACTAAGCATTCGCCCTGTGGATGACAACCCGGTATATCAGAAATTCGCGGTGCGTTTTGCCCAGGATGCCACGCATCGTACAGCCGTCAGCTTCCGGCCCCATGAGTCACTCCTTAAAATTGACCGCAAATTCTCCGGCTCCCGAAGGGCTTTCATCCATCAGCGCAGAAGCCTTGTGAGACACTGTGGCGGCCGAATCCGCCTGCGGCTGATCTTAGACCGCTTCAGCGCCGAGCTGTTTGTAAATGACGGTGAACAGGTACTGTCCGTCTCCATCCAGACTCCTCTAAAGGCAGATGGCATCTCCTTCTTCTGCGATGGGCTTGTGAATATGGATATTGTAAAATATGATTTGGTTTAATGCGAATCTGCTAAATATATCGCAAAACAGGGTGGCGCCTTGCAGGCTGCCACCCCAAATTATTCGGCGGCTTTGATCATCCAATCAAAGCCGCCCTTTGTTCCCGCTAATACAAGATTGTAAAATTCTCCCCGCTTAATTTGCAGTCATTTGAAAAAACCGACCAGCTTTTTTGGATGCCGTTATAATTTCTCGCTGTGAGAGCAATCTCATCATTTACATACAGAACGAAAACCGAGTCATCCATTACCAGTTCAAAATCAATCTCCGCATGTTGTTTCAATGCAAACGCCACTTTGCTTTCCGGAATTTTTGCTTCTTTTAACGGGCAGCTGTAAAACCGTATCTGGTTTTTATTTATATCAAATACGACATTAATATTATTTTCCGCGCCGGCATTATGAAATCCGAAACCGAAATATCCGTCTGAGTCCGCGTCGTATTTCATTTTGCCTTTTAGTATCATCCGCTCTTTCAGGGGTTCCATAGTCTTATACTGATAGCCTGCAAAAGGCAAATGGAAACTTCCCACCCCTTTTTGATTGGCAAAGCTTCCGCTCCTTTCCGGAATCGGTACGGTAAACAGCTGCCCGTTTGCTCCCTGACGCAATCCGTGTGCTACAAGATTTCCTGCCCAGTCAATTGAACCATTGTCCACGCCATTGGCTTTTGACGGCGTCCAGCCGATGACATAAAGCTTTCCCCTGAATTTTTCCATGCGTCCTGCGTAAAAGCCGGCACCGTCAAAATAATTGATGTCAAAACTATTAAATGGCCCTTCGGGGTTGTCCGACACTAAATATTTAACGATTCTGTTAGGCTCCTGCTCGGAATAAGACAAATACCAATAATCGTTATATTGAATGAGTGTCGGACATTCCATGTTGCTTCGGTTTGTTTCATTCCTGTACAGGATTTGCGGATCTGCCCAATTCAGCAGGTCGTCGGATTTCATATATAGAATTACACCATGATTATCCTTTCTCGCCGTCAAAAGCATCCAATATCTACCCTCAGCTTCATTAAACAATACATAAGGGTCCCTGAAATCGTTCAGTTCATAGCCCTTGGGAGGATTTAACATAAATTCCTTGGATTTCTCCCAGCCATTGGCGTTTATATCTGTTGATGTTGCTATCCGTATCACTTCCTTGGGTTCAATGTTTCCGTTATGGGCCGTATAAAACGCATAGTATACATCATCCTTCTTTATAACGGAGCCTGTGCCAAGCGCCAAATCCCGGTCATACTCATTGTGCACCACAGGAAGCACTTCACCGATATCATTAAAATTTGCAAAGTCAGCTGTTGATATTTTGTTCCATGGGTGAAAGCCGATGGTACCGCTTCTCTGGTCGTTCAAATAAAATATGTGCATTTCATCCCCATCGGCAAACGGCATAGTGTCGCCGATAAAACCATCTTGTGAAACAGGAAAAAACTGCGGATTCCAGGCTCCGTACACGCACTGTGAACATATCAGCGCCATCGCCAGGGTGCTCCCGGCCTTTTTAATTATCTTCATCTTCAAAGTCCCCCCTTTCCTCGCCCTTTTTCCCATCGTCCGGTGTGGCTGCGCTGTCCATTCCGGTTCCTTCCTGTTCCGTTTCGGTTTCTTCGCCCTGATTTTCGGAACCCTCCGATTCATTCCCTCCGGTATCCTCTTTTTCATCGGAGTCGGGTGCAGAACTGTCCGCCCCGGCTCCTTCCTGTTTCGTTTCGGTTTCTTCGCCCTGATTTTCGGAACTCTCCGGTTCATTCCCTCCGGTATCTTCTTTTTCATTGGAGCCGGATACAGAACCGTCCGTTTCCGTTCCTTCCTGTTTCGGCTCGGTTTCCCCGTCTTGGTCCTCAACCCCCTCTGGTTCTTCCTCTCCGCTATCCTCTTTTTCCTCTTTCTCTTCGGTATCTGCGCCCAGGCCTGGCGCAAAACCGTTCGTTTCCGTTCCTTCTTGTTTCTCTTCGGTATCTGCGCCATTGTCTTCCGGCTTCTCCGGCTTTTTCCCAATCGATACCGTCACGTCCGCCTCCTGATTAAGGCCCGGTACAACGCCGCCCGTCCCGCCTTGTTCTTCTTCCTCCCCCTGTTCCTGCTCTTTTTCTGTCTCTGCATCCACGCTCCCATATTCATCCGAGATTTCCTCATCCGGCAGAATCTCTTCTTCCGGATCTTCTTCCAGTATATCTAAGTCAAGCAGGCTTATGATGGCGTCCTCATTTTTTTCTAATGAAATGGTTTGAAATACAATGTGATTATTTTCTCTGTCTTCTACAAAGTTCTCCTGCCCCACCTGGAAGAATATTTCCAGAGTATTGCTCTGGGCGGTAATCCTGTAAGACAGCTTCGTGGAAGTGCCAGGAGCCAGCCAGTTCCTGTACCAGGCATCCCCATTATTTTCCGCATTTTTTGCATCCGGGACCGTCGTTACCATATCCAGTCCCTTTTCCGGCGTCACCTCCACTGTCAACGTGTATTCCGCACCGGCTTCCACATCTTCTATGACCGTGGATACCTTGTTATGCCAGTCCACTCTGCCAAGCTTTTTTGCATAATATACCATGTTCCCGTCATCATCCATATACAGGCTGCCCTCTGCTCCAGGTTCCTCTGCATGGGTGTACTCATAACCGCCGAAGGTTACCGTACCGGCATCAACATCACCTTCATTTTTGGATAGCGAGATGGCTTGAAATACAATGTGATTATTTTCTCTGTCTTCTGCATAGTTCTCCTGCCCCACCTGGAAGAATATTTCCAGAGTATTGCTCTGGGCAATAATCCTGTAAGACAGCTTCGTGGAAGTGCCAGGGCCCAGCCAGTTCCTGTACCAGGCGTCACCGTTATTTTCCGCATTTTTTGCATCCGGAACCGTCGTTACCATATCCAGTCCCTTTTCCGGCGTCACCTCCACTGTCAACGTGTATTCCGCACCGGCTTCCACATCTTCTATGACCGTGGATACCTTGTTATGCCAGTCCGCGCTGCCAAGCTTTTTTGCATAATATACCATGTTCCCGTCATCATCCATGTACAGGCTGCCCTTTGCCACATCGCCGAATTCCTCATGCCTGAACTCATAACCACCAAAGGTTACTGTACCTTCATCAGCAACCGGATTGGATTCTGTTATCGAAAAATCCACAAACTCAATTCTGTTATCTTCTCTCGCATCCGCATATTCCGCTTGCCCGAACATGACTGACAGTTTCATATCGCGCTCCCTGTCCTCCGCAGAAATCCGGAGAGTGATTTCTTTTGTTTCATTATCCCCTGCCCACTCCGTCGCGGACCCTAATTCCTCCCCGGTTGATACATCAATCGCGTTTATGTTGACAAGAAGTCCCTTTTGCGGTTTTAAAGTTACCTTAATCTCGTTATCTTTCCCTCCATTCAATGTCCTGGTCGTCAATACCATATTATCTTCCGGGATATTTCCCAGCCTTTTTGCATAGTATACCATATTGCCGCTGTCATTTGTGTATAAGATACCTTTTGCAATTTCCCCGGTTTCTTCATGCCAAAAATCGCTTTCTTTAAATGACACCGTACCTTCATCAGCAATCGGGTTCATTTCGCTTATTTTAAAATCCTTAATGGAAACATGATTTGGCGCTGTGTTGCCGTTTGCACCAAATTCAAAAATAAGTTCCACCTCCTTGTCTGCATCCGAGGAATTTGTCATAAATGTATAGGTATTATAATCCTCTGAAAGATCGATATTTTCTGCAACCAGCGGATTCCACTCACCGTCAGTCCCGTTCATGGCAAAGAAAAACCTTAAAGGTTCCTCTGCACGTGCAGTAATCTCAATTTTATAGTTTTTGTCCGCCTTCGCTGTCATCCCATTATTAATCGATAATTTGTTATGATACGTCTCTTCCCCCACTTCTCTTATCACATAATGAAGGATACCATTTTCTTCATAAAGGGAAGCATCCGCGTCGTCAATGAGCGTGGAATGAAATGTGTAGCCTTTAAAATCAGCACTCTCATAAAAATCCGAGTTTTCATACTCAATTTCCATGTCATAGTCATCGACGGAAGTGCCGGTATAAGGGATTCCCGGACTAAGCTTGTAGATTTTAATATCACTTATTCTTACGGTGGTATTGCTACGATTGTACATGCCGCCGAAGCTTAAACTAAACTCCACATCCTCGTCATCATGCTGCACGGTATCCGTCTCAAAAGACAGGGTTGATTCTTCGTTTAAAAGGATGCCGTATTTTTTGACCTTCTCTTTCCAGTCTACCTGGGAGACAACCGCAAATTTTACATTGGCGCCCTTGCTGGCAGATGCCGTCACATCGATTCTGTAGCGATACCCCTTTTCAAACTTAACCCCTTGATTGAATATGAGCTGGTTATGCCAGTCAGCTACCCCTTCCCTGCCAATTTCATATATGAGAACGCCGTCCTCCTGATATAAGCTGCCGCTTGCCAGGGAACCTTCATGCTCGTAGGAGAATACTCCCTCCGCGCCTGGAAACTGAATGGTTTCTTTTCTGTAATCGGTACATTCCGTTATTTTTATATCACTGATAAAAATACTGGCAGGGCCTTTTTTCGTGTTCCCCTGTCCGCCCAACTCAAAAACCATTTCATTGAGAGGATTATCCTCCAAGGCTTTAAAACTGAACCGGAAATGCTGTTTTTTTCCGCCTATGACATGGTTTCTCTCCCAGAAATATTCCCATTCATCCTCATCCTCATTTCTTTCAAGATTCCGCAAGACACAGGTAAAGACAATGCTTTTTGTGCTGCTTATATCAAAATCCACAATATAGTTTTTATTTCTTTTAAATTCCGTTAAATTGTTAACGGATATTTTATTCTCCCAGGGATTTCCGCCAAATCTTTTTACGTTATATATCAGACCGCCGTTTACAAATGTTGTTGTCGCGTTCGATTTAGAATCTGTTACAACCTCAAAGAGATCCATGGGAAAAGTCTCCTCGATTCCTTCCTCAACTGCTTTTACAACCACCGAATGTACATAGAATTTCCCGCTTCCTTCATTGTTGCTTAAATCAAATACGATACGCCCCTGATCTTCCGTGCTATTCCCCGTTCTGAACTCAGCTTTGATCACTTCCACGCTTTTGCCGACTGTCACTTTAGACTTATCCCTGTCCTTCTGGGTATTCCTTCCGCTGACAAAACATTCCAGGTTCATGGGCCGGCTGGCAGACACCTTCATCTCAATGTTGTACTTTGTATTATTACTGAGCCATAAATCTTTTTTGACTAACTGATTCACTCCAAAAGTTTTGATATCATACACAAGCACCCCTTCATCCAGGTACAATTCCGAACCGCTTGAATCGTTCATTACAAAACCCTTGAATTTATAGTTGTCTAATTTGGAAAAGCTGTACTCCTTAACCATGGCCGGCTCCATGACTGCCGCCCTTTTCGCCGCGACTGCTGCTATATCATCTGCGGATGCAGGTTCAATGGATATTGCTTTTATTTTAATGTTGCAGGGCGCCGTATTGCCGAATCCTCCAAACTGGAACAGCACTTCCATATCCTCATCATATGCCTGTGTATCTGTTGCAAAAGAAAATTCGTTCACACCCTCTCTCAGCGCCAGAGTCTCTGAAATCTTCGGTTCCCATTTGTTTTTCGGGTTCACGCCGAAAAATATATTCATTTCCTTATCCGTTTCCAGGGAAATCTCCACCTTGTAGGCATTATCTTTCACAAAGGTAACATCCCGGTCTATCATAACTTTATTGTTCCAGTCATATTCGCCGATTTTCTCGATTCGATATACGACGTTCCCCTCTTCGTCCATGTCAAAATCAGCGACCGCGCCGCCGGACTCGTCATGATTCAGCCGATAGCCGTCAACCACCCATGCATTCCGAAAAGCCTCTTCCTGCCCCTCTTTTATCTCCTTTATCAGAATCTGATCGAAAATAATCTTTGCAGGCTCCCCGTTCCCCGTTTTGTTGATGTCAAAGGTAATCTCCATCTGTTGGTCCGCCTGCTGTATTCCGGTTCTGCGGCTTATGGTTTGAGGCCCTCCTGAGAGTGAAACGAATGGGCCCGGGGCAAAGTAACCGCCTCTGGGGTCCACAGAACAGGCCACCTGCGCATTTTTGTCGGCCCGAACCGTGTATGTGATCTCATAATCACAGCCTTTTTTGAAGCTTAAATCCTCGATCTTTACCTTTCCGTCTTCTTCTGTTTCAAAAACAAGTCCGTCTCCCTCTATGTACAGGCGGCTGCCGTCAGCTCCTTCCGCCGATACGCAAAGACCGCAAAAATCGGCGACTCTGTAAAAGGATGTATGCTGTGCTTCTTCCTCTGCCGTGGCTTCATGAACAGAAAAATCCAAAAGGCTGATGTTCAGAGGCGCCTGGTTTCCGCCGCCGCCAAACTGAAACAACACCTCCATCGACATATCGTCGCCGATCACGGGAGTTGTATAGCTATAGCTTTCCACATAATCCCCGATATTCAGAGACTCGGATATCACCGGGTTCCAGGCGCCTATCTGGTTTACAAAGAAGGAAAAATAGGTTTCTTTGCTGGCTGAGATGGTAAAATCCACCGTGTATTGCTTTCCCTTTTCAAATGCTATGCCGGATTCTATGAAAAGCTTGTTCTGCCAGTCCTCCAGTGATATTTTGTCGATTTCATAAATAAGCGCTCCTGCTTCTTCATATAATTTTGCATCGTTCTCTCCCGGCTCATAGGAATGAAATTCATATCCTTTAAACGATACGCCGTCATTTGTATGATTGTCTGTTTCCTCCGCATGTACAATCGTCACGTTACAAACAGAAAACAAAAGAAGTACAGGGATCATAAATAACGACATTATTCTGCGAAACATTCTATTTCCTCCTCATATTTAGTTTGCATTTGTAAAAGTATTTGTTTACATTATTGTACGCTTTTATTGTGCATATGTCAAGTTAAATTGGATTACCTTCCGGTTTTTTGGTATAATTGATTCATTTTTCGTTACTTTTTTTGTGCAAACAGACCAAATAAGAACATAAAAAGCGCCGGCAAAGCCGGCGCGGCAAATTCGTAATTCTGCAAATCCTTTGATTTATCTTCACATTTTATTTTGCATTTGAAAATCCATTGATTCGTTTTTGTTGTTTTTTGCTCAAACTACCAGGCGGATTTTTCCTTTACTAAACACTCATGCCTCACATTTGTCACTATCATCAGTATTTCCATATTCGTACATTTGCAGAATCCTCCTCATTTACATTTTCGCACTTATTACATTCGCATTAAGATTCTATTATATGAATGTTGGAATTTTATGAGTTTTTACACATTTTTCTAACAAATTATCTATGGGCCATAAGTAGTTGGATTCAGCATTCCCATAACAGAAAAGGTTGCTGCCGAAAAAGTATCCATTAATTTATAGAACTATTTATTTGCTCTTGCAAAATGTGGCAATATAATAAAAAAGCGCGAAAAATCGCCCGCAACGCACAGTTGCAGCCAAAAGCTGCATAATGGAAACTACATTTTGGCGGTGTGCTACCAGCAAAAATAGCAAGGTCAGTAGCGAAAGGGGGAAAACAACATGACATTGGGAGAAAAAATACAAAAGCTGAGAAAGGAAGCCGGTTTATCGCAAGAAGAACCCTCTTATCAATTAGGAGCATCAAGACAGGCAGTCAGGAAATGGGAATATGGCAACGGCTATCCGGAAACCGAAAAAATTGTCCGAATGAGCAAACTGTTTCATGTCTCTTTGGACTATCTTCTCAATGAGGAAGATGCAATAAAGCCAGAGATTAATCCAGATGGAAAAGAAAGAAATATCAAATTTTATACTTGCATTAGACATGGAGAATCGGGAGATAAAAACGCTCCCTAAAGTGGCAGAGTTAGCTGGAACTTTTCAGCTTTTACAGGAGGAAACCATCAAATTTGGAGAAAGCACAACGGACGGGGAATTGTATTCTGTATGTGAAACGCTTTGCTATAGGATATTCCTTATGTCACACTGAAAATTGCCGGTATGCAAATAACATTCCAAGTATCAGGCATGGCTATGGAATATCCCACAGATTACCTCGTTAAAAAGCAGTCAAGAGGGTTGCCGGGAAATAAACAACCCCTTTTCCTCCTCTATTTTCTTACCTGTATTCTTGCGCTACGGTGTACCGCAAAGCGGGGCGTGCAGACAGCGGGAATGAATTTTCAAACATACTCTAAACCGATTATCCATGATTTCCATAAATCAGCTAACAAAAAACAGGCTCCATCCGCTCCATATCGCAATAAGCAATTCATAATGTCCGCAATGCTCCTGACAGTTTTTTGAGTATCCCTCCTCTTGTAAGGGATATTGCTCTGACAGGAAGATTTCACTGGTGCAAAACACATTTTCAGGCACGATTCCCGTACATTCTGGGACGAACCAAACAAAAAATAGGACATATACTGATAGTAGGCCGGGAAGGAAGGGGACGAGGGAATGGAAGAACCTGCTGCTGGATGTATGGAGAAACGCGGCAAACATGGGATCAGCAGATACAAAACGCATTGCAGGAAGCATCCCCAGACAGAAGGCCGGATAAAAAAGTAGATCAATAGGAGTGATTATATGTATTGGAATTCCGTAGATTCTTGCTGTGAGAATGGTCAGATTAGTCAGGCAGGAAATTGCGACTGCCAGCCAGACTGCCCGTGTCCGCCAAATCCCAACTGCTGCTGCCGTGGTCCTCAAGGGCCTGCTGGCCCTCCCGGTCCGATGGGGCCTCAAGGTATACCAGGGCCTATGGGACCCGGACTGGAACAAGTGTCGGCTTTTGATCCAAACCAGACATATTACGAAGGGGATCTGGTGTCCTATAATGGTTTTATTTATCGTGTGAATCGGGACTACCCTTTGGGCATTCCTGGAACTTCTCCTGATTATGACCTGATAACAGTGACAGGTCCCACAGGAGCTACTGGGCCTACAGGAACTGCTGGTTTGTCTGGGGCCACCGGTCCGACTGGACCTACCGGTCCGCAAGGAATTCAGGGACCCGCTGGCGCTACTGGACCTACTGGGACTAAAGGAGTTACTGGGCCTACCGGACCTACGGGCGCTGACGGGGTTGCTGGGCCTACCGGACCCACTGGCGCAAACGGCACGACTGGGCCTACCGGGCCCACTGGCGCAAACGGCACAACTGGGCCTACCGGGCCCACTGGCGCTGACGGGGTTGCTGGGCCCACCGGACCTACGGGCGCTGACGGGGTTGCTGGGCCCACCGGACCTACGGGCGCAAACGGCGCTACCGGACCTACCGGACCTACGGGCGCTGACGGCGTTGCTGGACCCACCGGACCCACTGGCGCAAACGGCGCTACCGGACCTACCGGACCTACGGGCGCTGACGGCGTTGCTGGGCCTGCTGGGCCTACGGGCGCTGACGGGGTTGCTGGACCTACCGGACCTACCGGGCCACAAGGAATCCAGGGACCCACTGGTACTACCGGGCCTACCGGACTTGCTGGCGCTATTGGACCTACCGGGCCTACGGGCGCTGACGGGGCCACCGGACCCACCGGGCCTACCGGCGCTGACGGGACTGCCGGACCCACCGGGCCTACCGGCGCTGACGGGACTGCCGGACCCACTGGACCTACCGGCGCTGACGGGACTGCTGGACCCACCGGACCTACCGGCGCTACTGGGCCTACCGGGCCTGCTGGCACTGACGGGGCCACTGGACCTGCCGGGCCTACGGGCGCTGACGGGGTTGCTGGACCCACCGGACCTACGGGCGCTGCTGGGCCTACCGGGCCTACGGGCGCTGCTGGGGCCGCCGGACCTGCTGGCGCTACTGGGCCTACCGGACCTGCTGGCGCTGATGGGGTCACCGGGCCTACCGGACTTGCTGGCGCTACTGGGCCTACCGGACCTGCTGGCGCTGATGGGGTCACCGGACCTGCCGGACCTACAGGCGCTGATGGTGCTGCCGGACCCACCGGGCCTACAGGCGCTACTGGGCCCACCGGATCTGCTGGTGCTGATGGGGCCACCGGACCTGCCGGGTCTACCGGAGCCACCGGGCCTACCGGACCTGCTGGCGCTGATGGGGTCACCGGACCTACCGGAGCCACCGGGCCTACTGGGGTTGCCGGACCTACGGGGGCCACTGGACCTACCGGGCCTGCTGGCGCTGATGGGGTCACCGGACCTACCGGAGCCACCGGGCCTACTGGGGTTGCCGGACCTATGGGGGCCACTGGACCTACCGGGCCTACCGGACCTGCTGGCGCTGATGGAGCCACCGGGCCTACCGGGGTTGCTGGACCTACCGGGCCTACGGGCGCTGATGGGGCCACCGGACCTGCCGGGCCTACCGGAGCCACCGGGCCTGCTGGACCTACCGGGCCTACCGGGGTTGCTGGGCCTACGGGACCTACCGGGCCTACGGGCGCTACCGGGCCTACGGGCGCTACCGGACCTACCGGCGTTAGCGGAGCTACTGGCCTGGCTGGAGCCACCGGGCCTACCGGGCCTGCAAATGGTCTGAATTCCTATGCAAGTTTGTCCAGCACAGCACCCCAAACTCTGAATCTGACATTGGGAGGGACCACACAAATTCCGCTTGCCACTGCCGGACCTGTAAAAAATGCAACCTATGTGCCCGCAAACAGCATTGCAGTCGCAAATGCAGGCACTTATGAAATCAATTATGCCACTACCCTGACAGCGGCAATAGCAACAACAATCACATTTGCCGTGAGAGTTAACGGGTCCAATGTACCCAGCGCAACCGTTTCCAGGGCATTGGCAGTCGGAACCAGTTCACTGTTTAATGGAAGTACAATTATAACTTTGAATGCAGGAAGTGTTGTGGATCTGGCGCTTTCCGCGCTTCTGGCAGTTGGAATAACCCTTGGCAGTGGCGTAAATGCCACCCTTACAGTAAAACAGCTAGATTGATAAAGCACAAAATGGGGCTGTTGCTTTAACGATTAAAAATCGTGAAGCGGCAGCTTCATTTTTTTCAACTATTTGTTCATGATATAATCCGCAATTCCCTTGGGCATGGCTGATGATTTTTTAGCCTGCTGCCACCATTCTCCGTGTTGCTGACAATATATTTCCCTGGATAATCACCACGTTCAAAAATAAAATATAACAAAAATCCCCCTGACTCCAAACAGAGCCAAGAGGGATCACAAAGCTGCAAATTGACGTACTGAAATACCCGTCAAAGCACCGTTTTTTCTTTGACAGGTTCCTTCCCTTCCATATTTCTATATTAACAGACCGATCTAACGATCCTACCCCGCCAGCCTATACATAACATAAAATTTACGCCTCACTTTCCGCAGTTATGGACTTATGAAAAAGCAGAGGAGCTCTGCTGATCCCCGCAGGTCTCCCCTGTTTATCCTATGCCTCAAATTTATAACCGCTGTTTACCACGGTTTTTATATACCCGCCTTTCGGATTCTCCTGATCAAGCTTTTTCCGTATACGACTGATCGTATTTGTCACAACGGCCTCACAGTTTTCAACCGGTTGCCTCCACACCGCCTCGTAAATCTGCTTTTTTGTAAACACCCATCCGGGATGTTTCGCCAGATAGTAAAGTGTAAAAAACTCATAGTGACTGAATGGTATCTGTATTCCATCCTTATATACCGTCTGCTCTTTCAGATGAATCTCCAGACCAGGAAAGAACAGAGCCTGCGGTTCTGCTTCCTTCTGCCGGATCTCCGTGTCTGTGAAAGACGCGAGGACCATCTCCGAAACATCGTCCGTTTCCTCTATTTCCCGTATGACAATCTCTATCTTTTTTTATACCTCACCACCTGCCTTTTATCACTGCTCTATTTCAGGACGACTCCGTTGACTGCCTCCACCAGGTCCACCACG
>CAMSTY010000023.1 GCA_947063875.1 uncultured bacterium | reverse complement strand
GGGAAAGTGGCTTTGGAAGATATGATGTGATGATGGAGCCGAAAAATGAAACAGACAATGCCATAATCATAGAATTTAAGGTCAGGGATTCCGGAGAAGAGAGGTCTCTGGAAGATACTGCGAATGCCGCATTGAGACAGATTGAAGAACAGCAATATGCATCAGCTTTAGAAGCCAGGGGGATTGCATCAGAACGGATTCGCAAATATGGATTTGCATTTGAGGGAAAATCCGTGCTGATACAATAATTTTTAGTCATAACTTGACAGGAGAGTGTGTGAGCAGGATTGAGAAGAAGGCGTTGGGGAAGCTGCGGGAGAAGTTTGAGCAGGGGTGAAATGAGAAGATAGGTATTGAAAAAGATGCAGGCGGCGAATGAGAGGGACAGGTCCCATATCTACAGAGGAAAGAAAAAGAAGGAGGCAGGCACATGGCCAAGAATATTCCAAAGGAGAGCAATCCAGCCATGGCAAGATCTATAAAAGAAGGCCTTGTAAAAGACCCTGTGCAGTTTTCTATCGGCAAAAAGATTCTGATGCTGTCGGTGGCTGCCATGATTCCTTTCTTGATTCTGTCGGTGGTGCTGCTGCTTTCCATGACCAGATACAGCCGCACCTATGGCGAACTGGTAAGCAACATGACCATTGCTAACAACTACAACTTAAACTTTAAAGAAGAAATGGATGAGAGCCTGTACAAGTTGGTGGTGGGATATGTGGACTATGAACATATTCATGAGGACGGGACTTTAAAGGACCCTTATGAACTGATTGGGGAGTTGAGAGGGGATTTTGAAAGGCTGGTGGATATTACCACAGAACCGGAGAGCCGGACCTGGCTGGAAAGCCTGATTCGGAATATTGAGACACTGGAGAAGCGAGTGAATGATATTCTGGAAAATGTTCGGATCGGTGGAAATTATGACAAAAATATTGAAGAACTGGATAATAATATCTATATCCTCACGGAACTGATTCAGGAAAATATACAATATTATATCTACTATCAGACAAAAAGCATTGAAGCTGTAACGGATGACCTTCAGCATCAGATTGGCAGCTTTATTGTAATCTGCGGTCTTTTGGTTGTGATTCTGGTTGCTTTTACCATTGCTATGACTTTTGTAGTTACCGGAGGCATCCTGCATCCGGTCAAAATACTGAATGACGCCACCAAAAAGATCGGTTCCGGTGATTTTGCTGCCAGGGCGATGGTGAGTTCGGGAGATGAGATTGAGAGCCTGGCCCGCAGTTTCAATGATATGGCAGAAAAAATGCAGGCATTGCTCAATAAGACCAAGGAGGATGAGAGGCGGATGCGGTGGCTGGACCTGCGCCTTCTCCAGGAGCAGATCAATCCTCATTTCCTTTACAATACACTGGATACCATTGTCTGGCTGATCGAAGGAAATCAGGAGGATGAAGCGGTGGACATGGTAGTGGCTTTGTCAGATTTTTTCCGCCTGGTGCTCAGCAAAGGCCGGGAATTGATTTCCCTGCGGGAGGAAAAGGAACATATCAACAGTTATCTGGGAATCCAGGCAGTGCGCTACCGGGATATTCTCGAATATGAAATCCGGATTGACCCGTCTCTCTATGATTATCAGATCCTGAAGCTGACTTTACAGCCTTTGGTGGAAAATGCCCTTTACCATGGGATCAAGTATAAGCGGGCAAGGGGGTATATCCATGTTACCGGGACCAGAGAAGGGGATAATCTGCGTCTGGAAGTCTGCGATAACGGCGTGGGGATGGAACCTGGGGATTTGGAACAGCTAAGGCGTGATATCCGGCGGCCTTGCAGTGAGACGGACAAAGGTTTTGGACTGGCCAATGTCAATGAGCGGATTCACATTCATTTCGGGCCGGAATACGGGATGAAGATCTGGTCGGAAAAGGGGAAAGGAACCACGGTGGAACTGACGATTCCGGCGATTAAAAAGGAATCTGAGGGAGAGGGGAGGGAGAAGGGATGAAAAGGGCAGAAAGGTTCCGGACACTGTACGGGTGGATCAAGCAGCAAAAGCGGCCGGAGGCGGCGGGGCTGCGGCAGCCATTGGGAAGGCCTGAGGGAATGGCTTGGGTTTTGCTGGGTTTTATCATGACGGTTCTGGTATTTACCGGCTGCGGGAAAGGCCCTGCAAAGGAATCAGAGACGAGAATCGGAACCGTACCCGATAAAAACCTGATTGTGGTGGGGGTGTCCCAGATCGGCAGTGAATCGGTGTGGAGGACAGCTAACACGGCGTCCATTCAGAGTGTTTTCACCCAGGAGAACGGGTATTTCCTGATCTTTAAAAATGCCAGGCAGAAGCAGGAGAACCAAATAAAGGCGCTGCGCAGCTTTATCTCTCAGCGGGTGGATTATATTGTGTTTTCGCCGATTACAGAGCGGGGATGGGATACGGTGCTGCAGGAGGCCAAGGAGGCGGGGATTCCCGTGATCTTGATTGACCGGAAGGTGAAGGTGCGGGACAGTTCCCTCTACACGGCCTGGATTGGCCCGGATTTTTTTAATGAAGGGAGAATGGCAGGAGAGGCCCTGGAAGAGTGCCTGAAAAGGCAGGGGAGACAGGATGAGGATATCCATATTGTAGTTTTGAAGGGGACGGAAGGCTCCACTTCTGCCATCGGGCGCACCACAGGTTTTTCCGAGATTGCGCAGGCTCATGAAAACTGGAATATATTAGAACAGGTAGATGCGGAATTTACAACAGCCAAAGGGCAGGAGGAGATGGAACGGCTTCTCCGCAAACATGAGACGATAGATGTGCTGATTTCTCAGAATGACGATATGACCTTCGGCGCCTTAGAGGCGATTCATGAGGCAGGAAAGACAGCCGGAGAGGACGGGGATATTATTGTGATCTCCTTTGACGCAGTGAAAAACGCGCTGAAACTGGTGGAGGAAGGAAGCATCACGGCAGATGTAGAGTGCAATGCCAACCAGGGAGAGTACATTGAAGAGGTAATCCGCAAGCTGGAGGATCATAAGGTGGTGCCAAAGCTGAACTTTGTGCCGGAAGAGGTATTTACAAAAGAGAATGTCAGAGAGAGGCTGGATGAGGACGGGCAGTGAGCAGCGTTTGGGAAGCAGAGCGGCTCGCCGGCAGATCGGTGAAGGGAAAAGATAACGACAGAAAAGAGGAAGGGAAATGCTGAGAGTATTTTTGGTGGAGGATGAGAGTGTGATCCGGGAGGGGCTGCGGGATAAGATCCCCTGGGAGCAGTATGGATTTCAGTTTGCGGGAGAGGCGGCTGACGGGGAGATGGCATTGCCTCTGATCCGGAAGCTGAAACCGGACGTACTGATCACGGACATCAAAATGCCTTTTATGGACGGCCTTTCCCTAAGCGCGATAGTGAAAGAAGAGTTTCCCCGTACCCGGGTCATTATTATCAGTGGATATGATGATTTTGAGTATGCCCGTCAGGCGATTGTGGTGGGGGTGGATCAGTACCTGCTCAAACCCGTTACCCGGGCGGCCCTGCGCAATGTGCTGCTGGAACTGAAGGAAAAGATCGGGAAAGACGTAGAGCAGCAGGATTATCAGGCTCAGTTCCAGGATGAAATGCAGGAGTTTGAGCAATTTCCCCTGCGGCGTTTTTTTGAAAAGACATTGGATGGAAAGCTGTCGGTCAAAGAGATCTATGATGAGGCTGGCCGGTTGTCTTTGCAGATTACGGCGCCCTGTTATAACCTGCTGATTTTTTCGCTGCTTGAGAAGGAGAGCCAGCCGTCCCGGGAAAACCGGGAGCGTTTTATGAGAAAGCAGGATGAGATCTTCCATTATTTTCTGCGGCGGCCTCAGTTTATTCTGTTCCGCCTCAATGTCAACAGCTATGGAGTGCTGATCAAGGGGGAACGCAGCCAGCTTGAGGGGATAGCGGAGAGCGGGTTGGACCATATCCGAAGGCTCTGTGCCCCGGAAGAAGCCCATATGGGGTGGTATGTGGCTGTGGGGGAGCCGGTGGAGCGGCTCAGCATGCTGCCTCAATGCTATCTGCGGGCCAACCATTACTTTGCTTACCGCTATATTTTGCCGGGGACGCATATTCTGACCGAGCATACCCTTGCTTCCTATCTTTCGGATTCGGAGGAGAAAGGGGTCAGCAATGTGGATTTCATGCAGATGGACCCGGAACTGATCCGGGATTTTCTGGCCAAGGGAGAGGAGAGCGAGATTACGGGATTTGTGGAATCGTACCTGGGCAATATCGGAAACGGACTCCAGTCACGGATGTTCCGGGGCTATGTATTTTTCAATATCCGGGTGGCGGTAATTACCTTTCTGGAATCTATCCGGGTGGCGAAGGAACAATACCAGGAATCCGTCGAAGGGGTCATGGAGGGAACGCCGGACAATGAGGAGGATATCTATGAGTATTTTGTGGGTATGCTGCGGATAGCCATGAGAATCCGTGACCAGATCAACAATTATCATGGGAAAAAGCAGTTTAAGAAAGCCCTGGATTATATTGACAGCCATTTTGATCAGGAGGGCCTGTCTTTAAGCCTGGTGGCGGAACAGACGGGCATGAGCCCCAATTATCTCAGTACGATTTTCAGCCAGAATATGCAGAAGACATTTATTGAGTATGTGACGGAAAAGCGGATTGAGAAGGCAAAAAAGCTGCTGAGGCAGACGGATAAGGCGGCCGGGGAGATCGCCAAAGAGGTAGGGTATAAGGATTCTCACTATTTCAGCTTTGTGTTCCGGAAGCTGCAGGGCTGCAATCCCCGTGAGTACCGGGCGCAGAAATAGGTGGGGGGAGGATGGCTGAGAAGCGGATCTGAAAATATTTTCAGGTTTCTGTCATGGCTGCCCCGGTGCTTTCCTTCTGGTTCAGATTCCATCGGGCTTCCTGAGAATGGACGGGGAGTCCTTTTAGTTTTTTCAGCAGGGTGTCCGCCGCCCGCACGCCCATCTCGTGAGGCTGATGGGAGAGGGTGGTGATGGAGAGAATATCGGAGTTGCTTAGATAGGTGTTGTCAAAGGCGGCCAGGGAAATGTCATCAGGGATCTGAAAACCGCTTTGCAAAAGGACATTGGCCAGGTGGTAGGCGAGGAAATCGTTATAGCAGACAATGGCGGTGCAGAAGGAAAGGTCCCGGATCATTTCATTTAGGAAGGAACTGTCGCCGATGGCGTCTAACCGGGCCAGGTCACGGGAATCATACCAGCAGGCGGGGGCATCGGAGAGAGGCAGGCCAAGATCCCGCATGGTTTCCAGAAAACCCTGGTAGCGCTCCGGCCCCTGCATGTCGTCAGCCTTGAAAATCCCTCCGATCCGGGTGTGGCCCTGTTCGGCCAGATGGCGCACCAAAAGGGAACTGCCGGAGAAATTATCGTCCTTGACATAGGGGCATTGGGGCAGTTCGGGATAATAGTTATATAAAAATACGACCGGGCATCCGTTTTTGATCAAAACACGGTAAAGGTCAAGATTGGGGTTGGGGAGCGCGCTTTTGCAGCCTTCCACGATCAGTCCCCGGGGCGGCCTTGCCTGAAGTTTTTGCAGGATTTCCCGTTCCTGGCATACCTGGTTATGGGTGGGGAAGACCGTGGTAAAAAAGCCGTTTTTCGTCAGTGTGTCCTGGATGTCCTGGATCACGGCAGGGTATAAGTAATCCTGGTCATTGAAAATCAGGATTCCGACTTCATTTTCCTGGGATTTTGGGGAGCGGCCGGTGATGTAGGAGCCGCTTCCCCGTTTTTTATCAATCAGCCCTTTTTCCTCCAGGGTTTTTAGGGCCATGCGCACGGTCTGCCGGCTGAGGCCGTATTTTTTGCACAGTTCCTGCTCGGTGGGAAGTTTGTTGATTCCTTCCCGGATATTTTTGCGGATCAGCGTTTCTAATCGTCCGGCCAGCCATTTGTATTTTACTGCCATAAGAGGATACTCCTGTCGAAAGATGTCAATAATAACTATTTAAACAGACTTTGAATGAGCAAGTTTTATTTATATTTACCAGGGTGATGGAGAGATTGTTCTGCGTTCATTCTGATATGGAGTAAAAAATACAAAAAGAACTCAAAAATCATAGATATTTCGTAAAAACATCTAAATCCAATCGTAAAATATTCCTGGAATAACGTAAAATATATCCCTTTCAAATTTTAAAACGGAACATTTGCACAAGTCATAAAAAGCGCTCTGCATTCATCCTGAAAAAGAAAAATCTTAATATTTCCCCATGTTTCGGAAGAAAACATACCAAATAGAACAGTTGTATTGTAATTGAATTATAACATGGAAAAGTTGTATTGTAAATAACTAACAAAGCGCATGGTTGAGAGAGGCTTTTCGTTGAATCGTGCCTCTGTTTTCTGTTATGATTTAACCACAGGGAAGACAGATCCCGAAGGGAAAAACCATGGCAGCCGTGGGAGCATAAAAAGGCTGCAAACTATTAAAAACGGAGGTAAAAAAATGAAAAAAAGTACGATTGCGGTAATGTTGACAGCAGCTTTGGCAGCAGCGAGCCTTGCAGGATGCGGCGGCGGTTCGGACGCGCCAGCTACCCAGGCGGCGGCCACAACGGCGGCGGAGGCAGGGGCAGAGAAGGAAGAGCAGGCGGAGGACGCAGCGGACGCGGCGGACGCGCCGGAGCAGGCAGCAGATGGCGAGCTGATTAAGGTAGGAATCATTAATAACGATCCCAATGAGTCCGGATACCGGACAGCCAATGACGCGGACTTAAAGAAAATGTTCTGTGAGGAAAACGGCTATGAGGCTTCCTTTGCCTACAGTTTAAAGAATGACGAGCAGATCACAGCAGCACAGAAGTTTATCCAGGACGAGGTAGATTACCTGCTTCTGTCTGCGGCAGATACTTCCGGATGGGACAGTGTTCTTAAGGATGCGCAGGACGCAGGGATTGGTGTGATTTTATTTGACCGTACCATCGACGCCAGCGAAGACCTGTACCTGGCTTCCATCGTATCCGATATGGCGAAGGAAGGCGAGACGGCCGTGACCTGGCTGGCAGGCCAGAATCTGGACAGCTATAACATCATCCATCTTCAGGGTGTAATGGGTTCTGCGGCACAGCAGGGACGTACTGGCGCGCTGGATGAGAAGGTAGCGGCAGAGGACAGTTGGACACTGGTAACACAGCAGACCGCAGAGTGGAATTCTGAGAAGGCGCAGCAGATCGTTCAGTCCGTTATCGACTCCGGCACGGAATTTAACGTAATCTACGCAGAGAACGACGATATGGCAAAAGGCGCTGTGGCGGCCCTGGATAAGGCAAACATTTCCCACGGCGTAGGCAAGGATGTCATCATTATGGGTTTTGACTGTAACAAATGGGCGCTGCAGGAATTGCTTGACCAGAATTGGAACTATGACGGACAGTGCAACCCCTTCCAGGCCGCTTACATTGACGAGGTCATCAAGAAAGTACAAAAGGGAGAGAGTATTACAGAAAAAACCATCATCATGGATGAAAAGGGCTTTGACGCATCCACTATTACAGCAGATGATGTAGAAAATTACGGAATCTGATGTTGAATCGATCCGGCAGGGCGCGTCAGGAATGCGTTCTGCCGGATTCTTTAGCCATAAGGAAATGAGAGGAAAGGGGTGACATAACGGGTGAAAGAAAATGCAGTATTGGAAATGAGAAACATACATAAAACCTTCCCCGGAGTCCGTGCGCTGCAAGGTGTGGATTTTACATTGTGCAAGGGCGAGATCCATGCGCTGATGGGGGAAAACGGGGCAGGAAAATCTACCTTGATCAAGGTGCTGACCGGTGTGTATGAAAAGAATGAAGGCGAGATCTATCTGGACGGGTTGGAGAAACCAGCGGTGATCAAATCACCCCAGGATGCCCAGAACCTGGGAATCAGTACCGTGTATCAGGAGATCACCCTTTGTCCAAATCTGACGGTTGCGGAAAATATGTATATTGGACGGGGAAGCGCGAAAATTACCAACTGGAAGAAGATGAATGAGGATGCGGACCAAATTCTCACCAATCTGGGAATCCCGGCAAAGGCCAGTCAGCAGCTTTCGGACTGTTCGATCGCCATTCAGCAGATGGTGGCCATCGCCAGGGCGGTGGATATGGACTGTAAGGTGCTGATCCTGGATGAGCCGACCTCTTCTCTGGATGAGTCAGAGGTGGAGAAACTGTTTGGATTGATGCGTGATTTAAGAGCCAGAGGAGTAGGTATTATTTTTGTCACTCATTTTCTGGATCAGGTCTATGAAGTCTGCGACAAGATTACAGTACTCCGGGACGGCCAGCTGGTGGGAGAGTACGTGATTGAGGATCTTCCCCGGGTCAAGCTGGTGGCTAAGATGCTTGGCAAGGAACTGGATGACATGGAGGAAATCAAGGACGATAACCAGGTGTACAAAGGCGATGACGAGTATGTGTTTGAGGCAGAGCAGCTGCAGAGCGACGCCGGCATCCGGCCCTTTGATTTTCACATAAAAAAGGGCGAGGTCAATGGCTTTACCGGGTTGTTAGGTTCCGGGCGAAGCGAGTGTGTCCGTGCTATTTTTTGTGCGGACAGGGTTACCGGCGGCAATGTGAAGATGAAGGGCAGGCCGGTGAAACTGGCAAAGCCTCTGGATGCCATGAAAAACGGGATTGCCTACTTGCCGGAGGATCGGAAGATCGACGGGATTGTGGGGGATCTCTCGGTGCGCGACAACCTGATTCTGGCGGCGCAGGTGCTGCGGGGTTTCTTTCAGCCGTTTTCCAGGGCGGAGGCCAACAAGTTTGCTGATGAATACATCAAGCTTCTGGAGATCAAGACCGCTTCCGCGGATACGCCGATCAAGTCTCTCTCCGGCGGAAACCAGCAGAAGGTGATTCTGGGCCGGTGGCTTCTGACTCATCCGGAGTACCTGATATTGGATGAGCCTACCAGAGGCATTGATATCGGAACCAAGATTGAGATTCAGAAATTAGTTTTAAAGCTGGCCTCGGAAGGCATGAGCGTCACGTTTATCTCTTCAGAGACGGACGAAATGCTTCGGACCTGTTCCCGCCTGGTGGTCATGCGCGACCGCAAGGTGGTGGGCGAACTTTCGGGAGAAGATCTGACACAAGGGAAAGTAATGGAAACCATTGCCGGAGGTGAAGCGTCATGACAAAGAAAAAAATGGTATTTGCATCTAGACAGATATTTATCCCCATAGCGGCTTTGTTGTTGCTGGCCTTGTTTAACCTGGCTGTTGATCCGTCGTTTTTCAAGATTACTCTGGGACGTAACAGCGCCGGGGATCCGGTGCTGACCGGTTATCTGATGACTATTTTAGACTATGGTTCAGAGGTGGCTATTCTGGCCATCGGCATGACGCTGGTGACCGCAGCCTGCGGCGGACAGGATATCAGTGTGGGAGCCGCTGTGGCTATCGCGGGTTCGGTGATCCTGCGGGTGCTGGTAGGCATCGGCGGAGACGGGACTTTACAGGCTCCGATTATCGTGGGATTTTTGGCAGCCTGTGTGGTGGCAATGCTGTTCGGCGCCTTCAACGGAGTGCTGGTGGCGATTTTTAACATTCAGCCTATGGTGGCGACTTTGATCCTGTACACGGCAGGGCGTTCCATCGCCGCCTGGATTAACAACAATGAACTGCCAATCGTCACAGATAAGACCTTTACCTATTTCGGCGGTTTTATACCAGGGATTCCGATCCCTACCCCGTTTTTCCTGGCAGTGATCTGCATTGCCATCACGCTGCTGGCCCTGCGGTTTACTACTCTTGGACTGTACACCCAGGCGGTGGGTATCAACGCCAGTTCCTCCCGTCTTAACGGTTTAAACCCGGTATTTATCAAATGGCTCAGTTTTGTGATCCTAGGGTTGTGCGTGGCAGTGGTAGGCCTCATTAAGACCAGCCGTCTCTCCACCATCAACTATTCGGTGATTGCCAAAGATATTGAGATGGACGCCATTCTGGCGGTGGCTTTGGGCGGCAATGTTTTAAGCGGCGGAAAGTTCAACATTATGGCATCCATCGTTGGTGCTTATGTGATTCAGTTTCTGACAACAACCCTTTATAAATTCAATGTTTCTTCAGACGCCCTTCCGGCCTACAAGGCTGTGGTGGTCATCCTGCTGGTAGTGCTCAGCGCGCCGGCCATCAAGGATAAGCTGATGGGCATGGTCAAAAAACAGAAGGGGGTAGGGTGATATGTCAATGACAAAAAAGAAAGACGGCGCTGCTCTGGAAGGCAGTAAAGCTTTGACGAAAAAGGCAAGGCTGACAGACACGAATCTGCTGCTTCTGATCACGGTGGTGGTGTTCGTGGTGATGTATGCGGGGGCTATGATCTTTCTGAAAAAGGGGTTTTTGAAGCCGCAGACATTTTTTAATATTTTAAATGCCAACGCGGCCCTGATTATCGCTTCCTGCGGCATGAGCATCGTTATGATCACCGGAGGCATCGATATTTCTGTCGGCGGCGTGGTGGCTCTGGTCAGCATGAGCTGCGCCGTGTATCTGGATTATCAGGGTGGCAATGTATTCGTATCGTTGTTGATTGCCCTGGGTATCGGACTTCTCTTCGGAGTGGTTCAGGGATATCTGGTGGCTTACCTGGATATCCAGCCCTTTATCGTGTCCCTGGCAGGGATGTTCTTTGCCAGAGGCATGACCACCATCGTCCATACGGCTCCTTTCAATGTGGCCAACGAGGCATTTGTGGCCCTGAAAGACACCCGCATCAACGTACCGGGCATGGGAACGGTGAATAAGATGGGAAATTATGTCAATGCCTACGTGGAAATCGGAGTGGTGGTGGCCGTGCTGACGGTGATCGTGCTGTTTTGTGTGCTTCGCTGGACGAAGCTGGGCCGCAGCTTTTATGCCGTGGGAGGAAACCGGCAGAGCGCCTTGATGCTGGGCATCAATGTGAAGCAGACCCGTTTTCTGGCGCATCTTCTCTGCGGTCTGCTGGCAGGAATTGGCGGTTATGTGTATTTTCTTCATGTGGGGTCCGGCTCGGCTTCCCATGCGACCGGTATGGAGATGAATGCGATTGCCTCTTCCATCATCGGCGGCACGCTGCTGACCGGCGGTGTGGGAAATATTTTCGGAACCTTTGTAGGAGTGCTTTCCCTGAGCACCATTCAGAATATCGTGTCCTCGATCGGTCTGGATCAGGCGTGGTGGACCGGGATCACTGTGGCAGGTATGTTGTGTGTCTTTCTGGTAGTGCAGAGCGTGATTCTGGCAAGGAAGAAGTAGAGTAGAAAGGAGATTTATGTGATGAAAGAAAAACAGTATCAGTTTTGGTTTGCAACCGGTTCCCAGGATCTGTATGGGGATGAGTGTCTGGCGAAGGTGGCGGAGCATTCTCATATTATGGTGGATGCTATGAACCAGTCGGGGATTTTGCCCTTTGAGTTGGTGTGGAAACCGACGCTGATTGACAGCGCTTCCATCCGCCGTCTGTTCAATGAGGCCAATGATGATAAGGACTGTGCCGGCGTGATTACCTGGATGCACACCTTTTCACCGGCCAAGTCCTGGATTCTGGGGCTGAAGGAGTACCGCAAGCCGCTGATGCATTTCCATACCCAGTTCAATCAGGAGATTCCTTATGACACCATCGACATGGATTTTATGAACGAAAACCAGTCGGCTCATGGAGACCGGGAATACGGACATATGGTGACCCGCATGGAGATTCCCCGAAAGGTGGTCATGGGTCACTGGAGTGACGAGCGGGTGTTGAAAAGGATTGCGGACTGGATGCGGACGGCTGTGGGCATTATGGAGAGCAGCCATGTGCGGGTAGTCCGGGTGGCGGACAATATGCGCAATGTGGCAGTCACAGAGGGGGATAAGGTAGAGGCCCAGGTCAGATTCGGCTGGGAGATCGATGCCTATCCGGTCAATGAGATCGCGGATTATGTAAAGGAAGTGTCTGCCGGTGAGATCAACACGCTGGTAGAAGAATATTATGACAAATACGAGATTCTGACAGAAGGCAGGGATGAGAAGGAATTCCGTCAGCATGTAGAAGTCCAGGCAGGAATTGAGATCGGATTTGAGAGATTTTTACAGGAAAAGGATTATCAGGCCATCGTGACTCATTTTGGCGATCTGGGAGCCTTAAAGCAGCTTCCGGGACTGGCGATCCAGCGCCTGATGGAAAAGGGTTATGGTTTCGGCGCGGAGGGGGACTGGAAGACAGCGGCCATGGTGCGCCTGATGAAGGTCATGACCCAGGGAATCAAGGATGCCAAAGGGACTTCCTTTATGGAAGATTATACATATAATCTGGTTCCCGGAAAGGAAGGAATCCTGCAGGCCCATATGCTGGAAGTATGCCCGACGATTGCGGAAGGCCCCATTGGAATCAAGGTGTGCCCTCTGTCCATGGGAGACAGGGAGGACCCGGCAAGGCTGGTATTTACTTCCAAGACCGGCCCGGCAGTGGCCACTTCCCTGATTGATCTGGGGACCCGGTTCCGCCTGATTATCAATGAGGTAGACTGTAAGAAGGTAGAAAAACCCATGCCCAAGCTGCCGGTGGCCACGGCATTCTGGACTCCCAGACCGAATCTGGCTGTGGGGGCGGAAAGCTGGATTCTGGCAGGCGGCGCCCATCATACGGCGTTTTCTTATGATCTGACTGCCGAACAGATGGGAGACTGGGCCGAGGCTATGGGAATCGAGGCGGTGTATATTGACGGGGATACTACCATTCACGGCCTGAAGAACGAGCTTAGGTGGAATCAGGTGGCTTATAAGTAAGGAATGTAACTTTCACAAACAAAAACGAGGAGGAAAGGAAAATGCGTTTTTTTGTTGATACAGCTAAAATTGAGGACATCAAAAAGGCCAACGATATGGGCGTGATCTGCGGCGTGACGACCAATCCGTCTCTGATTGCCAAGGAAGGCCGGGATTTTAACGAGGTTATCCGGGAAATCACAGAGATTGTGGACGGACCCATCAGCGGAGAGGTAAAGGCGACCACCACGGACGCCGAGGGCATGATCGCCGAAGGCCGGGAGATCGCGGCCATCCACAAAAATATGGTAGTTAAGATCCCTATGACCGTGGAAGGATTAAAGGCAGTCAAGGTGCTGGCAGCAGAGGGAATCAGGACCAATGTGACACTGGTGTTTTCGGCGAATCAGGCCCTTTTGGCGGCCAGAGCCGGGGCGACCTATGTGTCTCCTTTCCTGGGAAGGCTGGATGACATCAGCGTCAGAGGCGTGGACTTAATCCGGGAGATTGCAGAGATCTTTGCCGTTTCCGATGTAGAGACAAAGATTATTGCCGCCAGCGTGCGCAATCCGGTTCATGTGACAGACTGTGCCCTGGCGGGGGCGGATATTGCCACGGTTCCCTATGGGGTGATTGAGCAGATGACCAAACATCCCCTGACAGACATAGGAATCGCTAAATTCCAGAATGACTATGAAGCGGTATTTGGCAAATAAGGAGGCGTTGATCTTGGATAAGCTTAAGTTGCAGCAGATTGCCAATGAGGTGCGAAAGGGGATTATCGAAGGGGTTCATTCGGCGAAGGCCGGACATCCGGGCGGTTCTCTCTCGGCGGCTGATGTGTTTACTTATCTCTATTTTGAGGAGATGAATGTGGACCCTGAAAATCCCCGGATGGAGGAGCGGGACCGCTTTGTCTTGTCGAAAGGCCACAATGCGCCGGGCCTTTACTCGGTGCTGGCGCAGCGGGGGTTCTTTCCGGCAAAGGACTTAAAGACCTTGCGCCATACAGGCTCCTATCTTCAGGGCCATCCGGACATGAAGCATATTCCAGGAGTGGATATGTCCAGCGGCTCTTTAGGGCAGGGAATCTCGGCGGCAGTGGGAATGGCTTTGTCGGCTAAGATGGACGGAAAGGATTACCGGGTCTATACCCTATTGGGAGACGGGGAACTGGAGGAAGGCCAGGTGTGGGAGGCGGCCATGTTTGCCGGGCACAGGAAGCTGGACAATCTGGTGGTAATCGTGGATAACAACGGTCTGCAGATTGACGGCAAACTGGAGGATGTGTGCTCGCCTTACCCGATTGACGCCAAGTTCGCGGCATTTCATTTCCATGTGATTGTTGTGGAGGACGGCAATGATTTTGACCAGTTAAAGGCCGCTTTTACTGAGGCAAGGGAAACAAAAGGAATGCCTGCGGCAATTGTGATGAAGACCGTCAAGGGCAGAGGCGTTTCCTACATGGAAGACAATGCAGGCTGGCACGGCAAGGCTCCCAATGACGCAGAGTATGCGGTTGCCATGGAAGAACTGGAGAAGGCAGGTGAGGCATTATGTCAGAGGTAAAGAAGATTGCTACCAGGGAAAGCTATGGAAACGCCTTGGTGGAGTTGGGGGAAAAGTATGGCAATGTGGTGGTGCTGGATGCGGATCTGGCCAATGCCACCAAGACAGACAAATTCAAGAAGGCCTTTCCGGAAAGACACATTGACTGCGGAATCGCGGAGGCCAATATGATGGGGATTGCGGCAGGACTTTCCACCACCGGCAAGGTACCCTTTGCCAGTACCTTTGCCATGTTTGCCGCGGGGCGGGCTTTTGAACAGGTCCGCAATTCCATCGGCTATCCTCATCTGAACGTAAAAATTGGAGCCACCCATGCGGGCATCTCCGTGGGGGAGGACGGCGCTACCCACCAGTGCAACGAGGACATGGCCCTGATGCGCGCCATACCGGGGATGGTGGTGATCAGTCCGGCAGATGATGTGGAGACCCGGGCAGCCGTGAAGGCCGCCTATCTCCATGACGGTCCGGTGTATCTGCGGTTTGGCCGTCTGGCTGTACCGGTGATCAACGACAGGCCGGACTATTCCTTTGAAATCGGAAAAGGGATTGTGCTCCGTGAAGGGACGGATGTGACCGTGATTGCCACCGGACTCTGCGTCAGCTATGCCATGGAGGCGGCAGAGAGGCTGGCAGGAGACGGCATTGGGGCAAAGGTGATCAACATTCATACCATCAAGCCGCTGGATGATGAACTGGTGCTTCAGGCAGCTAAGGAGACCGGGAAAGTGGTGACGGTGGAGGAGCATTCGGTGATCGGCGGTCTTGGCAGTGCGGTATGCGACGTGCTCTGCGGCCAGGGAATCGGGAAGGTCAGAAAGATAGGCATTCAGGATGTGTTCGGCGAGTCGGGACCGGCTGCGGAACTGATTCATAAGTATGGTCTGGACGGCCAGGGAATCTATGACCAGGTAAAGGCCTTTGTGGAAGAGTAGAGACGGGGAGGAAGGATATGGGAACAGCAAAAGAATGGATTGAGAGCGGTAAGGCCGTTCTGGGGATCGAATTTGGTTCCACCCGGATCAAGGCCGTCCTGATTGATGAGGCGCACACGCCTATCGCTTTGGGAAGCCACGAGTGGGAGAACCGGCTGGAGAATGGCTTTTGGACTTATTCCCTGGAAGATATCTGGGGCGGGCTTCAGAAGTGCTACAGTGACCTTTTAAAAGATGTCCGGGATAAATACGGGATCGGCATTAAAAAGCTGGGGGCCATGGGATTTTCTGCCATGATGCACGGCTATATGGCCTTTGACGAAAAGGGGCAGCTGCTGGTGCCCTTCCGTACCTGGCGTAACGGCACCACAGGAGAAGCCGCCGCGGCCCTGACGGAGTTATTTCAGTATAATATTCCCCAAAGATGGAGCATTTCCCATCTGTACCAGGCGATTTTAAACGGGGAGGAGCATGTGCCCAGGATTCATTTCCTGACGACCCTGGCAGGCTATGTTCATTGGAAGGTGAGCGGGGAAAAGGTCCTTGGCATCGGGGATGCTTCCGGCATGTTTCCCATTGATGCGGAGACGAAAGCTTATGATCCGGTGATGATGGAGAAATTTGACCGTCTCACAGAGGAAAAACACTTTGGCTGGAAGCTTGGCCGGATTCTTCCCGGGATTCGTCTGGCAGGAGAGGCTGCCGGCGTGCTGACAGAGGAAGGAGCCAGGATGATCGATGCCAGCGGGGAGTTGGAGGCAGGGGTTTTCTTATGTCCGCCGGAGGGAGACGCAGGGACCGGCATGGCCGCCACCAACAGCGTGGCCGTGGGAACCGGCAATGTGTCTGCCGGGACTTCCGCCTTTGTTATGGTGGTATTGGATAAGCAGATTGAGAAGGTTCACCCGGAGATTGACCTTGTGACCACTCCCGACGGCAGCCTGGTGGGCATGGTTCATGCCAATAACTGTACCTCGGACTTAAACGCCTGGGCGGGACTGTTCCAGGAGGTGCTTGGAAGCTTCGGACTGAAGCCGGATGTGAGCCAGCTGTACGCCACCTTGTATAATAAGGCGCTGGAGGGAGAGAGCGACTGCGGAGGCCTGCTGTCTTACGGATTTTTGTCCGGGGAGAATATCGTCCAGGTGAACGAAGGGCGTCCCATGACCGTGCGTACTCCTGAGAGCCGGTTCCATCTGGCAAACTTTATGCGGTCCCACCTGTATGCAGCCTTGGGGACGCTGAAATCAGGGATGGATATCCTAACCCGGGAAGAAGGGGTACGGGTATCTCAGATCTATGGGCATGGCGGTTTCTTCAAGACGCCGGTGGTGGGACAGCAGATCATGGCGGCAGCCATGTCCACACCCGTCACGGTTATGGAAACGGCGGGAGAAGGCGGCCCTTGGGGGATTGCCCTTCTGGCAGCTTATCTGCTGGAGAGGAAAGAGGGGCAGAGCCTGGGCGAGTATCTGGAAAAGGAAGTATTTGCCGGAAGCGCCGGGAGCCGGATGGAACCGGTGGAGGAAGATGTGAGGGGATTTGAAGAATATATGAAGCGTTTTAATGCCGGACTGGATGTGGAACGTCTGGCAGGAAAACTGCTGTAGGCCGGGGCATAATCGCGGGATTTACAAAACAGGAGGGAGCAACAGAGGAAATGTTAGAGAAATTGAAACAGCTTGTTTACGAGGCCAACATGGAACTTCCCCGATACGGCCTGGTAACCTTCACCTGGGGAAATGTAAGTGCCATCGACCGGGAAAGCGGGTATTTTGTGATCAAACCCAGCGGGGTGCCTTATGAGTTTTTAAAGCCGGAGGATATGGTGGTGATGGATCTTTGGGGAAACCGGGTCGAAGGGGAATTAAATCCTTCCTCAGACACAGCCACCCACTGTGAACTGTATAAGGCGTTTTCGGAGATCGGCGGCATCGTCCATACGCATTCTCCCTGGGCCACCAGCTGGGCTCAGGCCGGAAGGGAGATTCCCTGCTACGGGACTACCCATGCGGACTACATATACGGGCCGGTGCCCTGTGTGCGGAATCTGACGAAAGAGGAACTGGAGGATTATGAGGCCAATACCGGCAGACTGATCGTGGAATATTTTAAGGACAGGAATGTGGTGGCTGTGCCCTGCGTTTTGTGCAAAAACCATGGCCCTTTTGCCTGGGGCAAGGACGCAAAAGAGGCGGTTCACAATGCGGTGGTTTTAGAAGAGGTGGCGAAAATGGCGGCCCGGTGCGAGGCGCTTTCCCCCCAGGTTTCCCCGGCACCTCAGGCGCTGCAGGATAAACACTATTTCCGTAAGCACGGGGAAAATGCCTACTACGGGCAGCAAAAAGAGTTCTGAACATGAATTGCCCTGCTTGGGCTGACTGCTTTATCTGCCGCATCCGGTATATGCCAGATGCGGCTTTTTTGGTGTACCCGGTGGACGTTCGCTTTAGGAAAACGGGAAAAGTTCAGTTCAGCCTTCCCTTGAAGTACCCGTCCGCGCAATAAATCGCCCCGCAGGGATTATGGGCAAGCGCCCGGTCCTTGGCCACTAAGGTGGTGACTGGCGCCTCTGAATATTTGTAGAACAGAGAATCATGGCCCACGCAAAGCCCGATGGCGATGTTAAACTGTGTCTCCTGTTCATTTAAAAATACAGCCTGTGCAATCGGGTTGCACATAGCCTCAAACTGATGGGGATGGAGTTTATCCTTCTCCGGTATTCCGGCCAGTTCTTTGGAGATTCCTCCGGCTTTGCAGATTACCGATATTACCTGAAACTGATGTTTTCTCAGAAGATCCGCAACAATTCTCGCTTCTTTTCGCAATCCGTTGCAAAAAGCAATCCCTATCCTCTCGTATTCCATGGCCTTACAAAACTCCATGGTTTCCTTGAGGCGGGGCCACTGGCAATAGCCGGCGGCTTCGATGGCGGAACTGGTTATGTAAAACCGGTGATTGTCAGCTGCCTCATATTTCCCTAAGATTTCTTTTAATTTCTGATCTTCGTGCATGGGGCAGTTCGCGGGAAGGTTTTCTCGGGCGCTGGTGGTGCAGGCTCGTATGTTGCAATTTGCACATGTGTACATGAGGGGTATCCTTTCTAATGGTATTTTCCCTTTTCCAGACAAGACGGAGATCCTGACAGATGAGAGGGGATGCTGTGATACCAACTTATGGCTTCTTTGGACAGTATAGCATAGATTTGGCGAATTGTGTATCCGCAAAAAGGCGTGGAAAGGGAATCTGTAAATATACATTGCAGGCAACAGGCAAATACTTTATAATCAAAAATATAAATCAGGATTGATATACCATCACCAAAAAGCCTATTATAAGGAGAATAAAAATGGATATAGCAAAGCTTGAAAAGTTTAGTCAGACTTGTTCCGAAAAATTGCCAGATGAAATCAATAAGATATTAAATGCTGCGAAAGGTGAAAGCGCCTGTGCAGTTGGCTTTATAACAACAGATGATTTCTATGGTTTTTATCTGACGTGGAATTGCAGCAACGACATAGATGAGTATTACGATTGGGAAAATGGACTTGAACCAGATTTTCTTTATCAACCTCTTGTAGAGCTTGTTGATGGCTGCAAGGAGATTGATTTTTGCAATCCGTCGGATGAAAAGTGGGAGTTTGCAAAAACATTGCTTTCTGTGCTGGAAAAAAGTATCAGACAAATTCCGGATGAAATATTTCAAAAAAACGGTTTCAGGAGAGAAGATGTCCTTTTCTTTTCCACAATGGGTGACGGCGACTATATCCAGGAGATGATGGATACATCCATAAAAATGTTCAATACTTCTGAAACGCTTGAAGCATATGGAATGATACGGTAATTGTAAAATTCTGCGTTACAGGACAAACGATGCCAGTAAAAGGGATTTACGATAAGCATGCAGGATAGTCTGACTTAGACAGGCAAGAGCCTGGATCACAGGAAAGGTGGATTTTGTATGGATTTTAATAGTGGAAAACAGCACATGAAAAATATATTCTGCCTGGTGTTAGGGTCCGTCATATTTGGAATCGGGACCCATTGCTTCGTGATGCCTGCCAATATTGCGCCGGGGGGCGCGATGGGCCTGGCCTTGATCATCAATTATTTATGCCGGCTGCCGGTGGGTATCCTGACGATTCTTCTGAATATTCCCCTTTTAGTGCTGGCCTGGTTTGTACTGAGTAAGCGTTTTGTTATTACTACAGGCATGGCATGTGTAGTCTGTTCATTCGTCCTTGACTTTTTTATTTCACCGCTATTTCCTGCCTATCAGGGGGACCGGATGGTGAGCAGCCTTTTTGGCGGAGTTTTGGTAGGGGTGGGCATGGCCTTTATTTTTATGACCGGTTCCACTACGGGAGGCACGGATATTATAGGGTTCATTTTCCAGAAAAAGAAACCCCATATTTCCATAGGGAAAGCGTTGCTTATGGTGGACGGAATCATATTGCTGCTGTCTATTTATGTGTTTCAGAATGTGGAGGCCGGACTTTTTGGCCTGATTAGCCTGTTTGCCCAGACAAAGGTGATGGATGCTATTATTTATGGAAATGACATTGGGAGCATGGTAGTTATCGTGACCAGGTATCCGGAGAAAATCACAGAGGGGATTTTGGTGGAATTAGAGCGCAGTGCGACCGTGTTGGATGCGAAAGGGGCGTATACCGGAGCGGATGTGAAGGTACTTTTATGCAGTATCCGCAAGAGCCAGTTTTATAAGCTGAAGCGGATTATCTATTCCGTGGACCCGAACGCGTTTATTATGGTGACAGAGACCACGGAGGTTTTTGGGGAAGGGTTTAAGGATATTCATATGCCTTAGCGGATAGGAAAGACAGTGCCACCTGTTTTGTTATTTTTTATACGGGTTCTGATAACCCGGGCAGCGGACATTCCACCTTCGGAGGGATTTCCCTATAAATCTCCCGGTGGAGGAACCCGTCGTTTTCCAGTTCCCGGAGTTGCTTTGTCAGCGTGGACTGTGTGATTCCGTCAGGGCGGCGCATCAGTTCGCCAAACCGCTGGACTTTGTAGAAGGATACATACCATAAGATCAGGATTTTCCATTTGCCGCCAATCACTGGCTGCAGCCTGCCCATAGGGATGCAGCGGGCAATGGTTTCTTCGTTGCTGAATTTATTCTCAGCCATTTCTTTCCCCCTCTTTGTCCAGTATATCCAAGAGGCAGGAAAAAATCAAGACACGGTTATTTTTGATGGATAGTATAAAAAAGTGAACTATCGACAAGAAAAGACAGTACTTGATTTCATGGGATTTTGGAGGTGACTTAGTGCAAAAAAATTCTGTACGCTGTAAGCGGACCTGCCCTTTCCGTTCAGGATGTCGAAAATGGAGGACATAAAGGCGGACCTAAAGGAGGCACAGAGGACGTATCGCCGTTTTACGGGCAGGAAGGTATCCCGGATATTTCTGACCGGGGCCAACCCCTTTGTGCTGAAATATGACAGGCTGACGGAGATAGCAGAACTGGCGCACAGATACTTCCCAGAGCTAGAGACAATCGGCAGTTTTGCAAGGGTGACGGATGTTTCCCTGAAATCGGACGAGGAACTTGCCTTCCTGCATAAGGCCGGCTATGATGGACTGACAATCGGCATGGAAACCGCGGATGATGAGGCGCCGCGGTTCCCATTCCTCCGTTCAAAGATTTTCAGCAGGCATCCATAGGCACCTTCACCACAATCTTGCGGATCGGCGCAGGGTTTTCACCTACCTGGATGGCCGGAATATGTACATCCCATGGGAAGTAGATGGCATAGGTGCCGACTGTCATTTCGATGGAACCCTCAGCGGCCGAAGGGTTATTATGATAGAACAAAATATCCCGGGGAGTATCCAGAAGATCTTCATCCACCTGGTTTGTGCCGTCGTCACTGTAATATCCGGCCCGTTCCGGTCCGCCGGCAGCTAAAAACTGGACATCGATATTCTTCCGGTGGATCTCCGGACGCAAGGTTTCCCTGGGAGCGGTGGTAAGGTCTAAGACCTGCAGGATCATGGGAACACCGTCCAGTTCCATCTCAAACTTTCCTGGCTCATGGGCGGCAAGATCGGTATCCTTTAAAAAACGGATGGCGCTCTGAAGGGCCTTGGGGAGCACAGCGATCTGCTTTTCGACCATGGCATTGTGTACATTTCCGTAAATCATGACATTTTCCTCCTGATTTCATGATGTGGTGTTTTTCTTTTTAATATTTTAACATGAATTGGAGAAAAATCAAACACGCTCTAGATAAAGTAACTAAAAAATAGTTGCAAACCAGTTTCTGATATGCTATTTTGTATATATCAATTGAGAAATGGGGCAGAGGATGACCAGGCTGCCCCAAAAGAAAAAGGAGGATACAGGAATGTTTTTCTCAAACATCACAATCGCAAAAAAGTATAACTATCTGGAGGAGAAGTTTCTGGCAGCTTATAAGTGGCTGGAGGAGACGGACCTGGCAGCATTGCCTGTGGGAAGTTATCCGATTTTGGGAGACCAGGTAGTGGCCAATATTCAGGAGTACACAAGCATCAAACCGGAGGAAGGCTCTTTTGAGACTCATGAGAAGTTTTTTGACATTCAGTATGTGGTTTCTGGCAAGGAGCAGTTCGGATTTTGTAAGAGAGACGGACTGGTGGTAAAAGAACGCATAGAGGAGAATGATCTGATTTTCTATGAGGAGCCGGCGCTGAGCGGGTCAGTGCTGCTGGAAGCGGGAGATTTGATTGTGGTGGCGCCGGAGGACGCTCATAAGCCGAGATGCCAGGCAGACGGTCCGGAGCCGGTGAAGAAGGTGGTTGTAAAAGTCGCACTGTAAGGGAGTGTGTACATAGATCATCGGGAAACAGGCATAATCATAAAGACAAAGAAGGGACTCAGAAGCAGTCCCTTCTGCTGATTTTACAGAGTACTGACAAAATGTGCGGAAACGGCTTACACGGATATGTCAATGGAAACACTCTCGATCATGCCAAGATCCGCAGAGAACCCGGACATATCAGGAACAGCCGCAGACGAAGGAGAAGAAGCAGAAAGTGCGTCTGTCATACTGGAGACAAGTTCATTGGAAGCGTTTTTCGCATCCTCAGCTATTTCTTTGTTGGCATAATTGCGTTCGTCTTTGCGGCGTTTTTTGCGTCTGGTGTTTAGTTCGCCCTGAATCTGCTTTACTTTTTCTGTCTCTTTATTTTTTTTAGCTCTTATCTTTCTGAGTTCAAGCTGTTCCTCTTTGGCGAGATGCTGAAGCTTTTTTTGAATCCGCTTCATCAGTTTTTCCATCCGTTTGATCATCTGGGCAATCTTTTTGGCATCTGCCCCTTCGCTGGCAGCGGCGGCCATTTTAAGATTGGTCAGCGCCCGTACGGCCCGGGAAGAGACTTGCTGAACATCAATGCGGGTCTCAGCCCTAGCCAGCATGGAAGCGAGCTGGCCCACGGAGTCATCCGGCATGGAAGATTTCATTTTAAGGTTGCTGCCGGATTCTTTGGAGGCAGGCTTTGAGAGTTCTTCCAATGATCTGCTCAATAAATCCAGGTCAGAATCCTTTTGGGTATTGTCAGTTTTTTCTGTGTCGTTGCTTTTTACGGCGTCGTACGTTTTTTCTTTGTTTCTTTCTTTAATATAGGCAGATTGATACATGGTGCGTCTAGCGTCAGCTGACCAGCTTTTTTCTGCGATTTTCACGATCCGCCCCCCTTTCGCGAGAATTGTGAGAAAAGTGTGAAGTATATGATTATTATATCGGCGTAATCGACAAAAAAGAAATAGCGATTGTAAAAATAAGGAAAAAATATCGATTGAAGCCATGTGGGCGCTTTGATATAATGAAGGATAGAAAATAAGCTGAGTTTTTGCAGAAATCTGCAGACAGGAGAGATGGGATGGATGGGACGTGGAAGGTATCTGTATGGGGAACCAGGGGTTCCACCCCGATGACAGGAAAGGATTTTCTGGAATATGGAGGAAATACTTCCTGCATATCGGTGGATTGTAAGCACCGATTGGTGGTGTTTGATGCGGGAAGCGGCCTGGCCAGCCTTGGAAAAGTCCTGGAAAAGAGGGATTGGAAAAACAGAAAAAAGCGGGTGGATATTCTGATTAGTCATTTGCATCTGGATCACGTACAGGGATTGTTTGCTTTTGACCTGATGCACGACAAAAAAGCGGAGATTCACCTGTATGGGGCCCGGGAGGCAGAATTTGAGAAATCGCTGCGAACGTTGGTAGGCAGGCCTTATTGGCCGCTGGGACTTGCGGACTTTGCGGCGGATATCCGGATTCATGAGATCCATGCAGGAGAAAGCTTTTGCCTGGCGGATGAGGAAACATCACAGGAGCGGGAAATGTCCGGGATGCCAGGACTTCGGATACATACTATTTTGGGCAGCCATCCTGGCGGAAGTCTCCTTTACCGTCTGGAGTCAGGGGATAAAAGCATTGTTTATCTCTTGGACTGCGAGCAGGATGAACATATGCTAAGAAAGCTTCCGGAGTTTGGCCGGGAAGGGAACCTGGTGATATGGGATGCCGGTTTTTCACCGGAAGATTTGGCAAAGCATGCCGGATGGGGACATTCCTCCTGGAGGCAGGGAGTAGAACTGCAAAGACGGGCGAGGGCCGATCGGATATTGATGACTCATTATTTTCAAAATTATACGGACTCATTTTTAAGAGAACAGGAAAGGCTTGCCAGGTTAAGTGCTCCGGCCTGCCTTTTTGCACGGGAAGGGATGGAATTATGGATAGGAAGCAGGAAGCAATGAAAGAAATACTGGAGGTGGGGGTTCTATTATCTTCAGAGAGGGATCTGAACCGTCTTCTGGAACAGATTCTGGTCTGTGTGATGAAGCTGGCCCGATGTGATGCGGGGACGTTGTATCTTCTGGATGGAGATGCGCTGCGGTTTAAGATTATGAGAAATGACACGTTAAAGACCTACAGCGGAGGGGACGGCCGGGACCCGGAACTGCCGCCAGTGCCTCTGAGCCGGGAAAATGTCTGTGCATTGGCCTTGCTGGAGAATCGGACTGTTTGTATTGAGGACGTGAGAAACTGTGAGGAATTTGATTTTTCCGGCCCGATACGCTATGACGCCATGACCGGATACCATACAAAATCCATGCTGGTGGTGCCGATGCATAATCGAAGCGGCGAGGAGATCGGGGTGCTGCAGCTGATCAATGCTTTGGATGAGGAGGGAGGAATCTGTGCTTTTGCCAAGGATATGACGCTGGTATTGGAATCGGTGGCTTCCCAGGCGGCGATCACCATTCAGAATGTGCGTTACATGGAAGAAATAAAGGGGCTCTTCCATTCTTTTGTCAAGGTGATGTCTTCCGCAGTGGATGAGAGAACGCCATATAATGGCAGCCATACCCGCCATATGGCGGCTTACGGCAGCCGTTTTGTTGATTATCTGAACCATCTGGCGGAGCAGGAAGGAAGAGGAAGGTTATTTTCGCCATCGCATAAAGAGGAATTTTTAATGAGTGTGTGGCTTCATGATATTGGCAAGCTGGTGACGCCTTTGGAGGTGATGAATAAGGTTTCACGGCTTCTGCCGGGACAACAGGAGACACTGCTTCACCGCATGGAGGTCATCCGGCTGCGGACAGAGATCGCGTGTCTGAAAGGGCAGATTACGAACGAAGAGAAGGAGAGAAGAATCCAGAAAACCTATGAAGCGACAGAACTGATTGAGCAGGTGAACGGAGCCGGTTTTGTCACGGACGAGAAACTAAGGGAATTGGAAAGCCTTCGGAAAGAGGCTTATATAGGGGAAAAAGGAGAACTTTGTCCATGGCTGCTGCCGGAGGAATTTGACCTGTTAAGTATCCGAAAGGGAACGCTTTCCAAGGAAGAACGCAAGATTATGGAAGAGCATGTATCGGTTACGGATATGTTGTTGTCAAAGATTCGTTTTTCTGCGGAACTTTCTCATGTCCGGGAATGGGCGGCGAGCCACCATGAACTGCTGGACGGGAGTGGTTACCCGGCAGGAAGGAAGGCCGAAACAATCCCGCAGGAGGTGCGAATGCTCACCATCTTGGATATTTTTGACGCACTGGTGGCAGACGACCGGCCCTATAAGCCGGGAATGCCAGTGGAAAAGGCGCTTGCCATTTTGAAAACCATGGCAGAAAAGGAAGGCAAGCTGGATACAAAACTGACGGCGTTGTTTGTGGAAAGCAGATGCTGGGAAGAGGCAAAAGGACAGACAAAAGACGGCCGGAAACAGGCAGAGAAAGCAGAAAAGAACTGACAGGCAGGGAGGGAGAGATGGCGATCCGGTGGAAAAATCGATGGAGAACGATAGTGGGGGCGTTGCTGGTTTCGCTGGCGCTGACATTATTTGCTGCTTCCGGAATCTGGACAAGAGCAAATTATGCGGCCTCGGATGCCTGGTATCAGCACACAATGGCGGCGGGAGGGAAGATCGTACTGGTAGGGATTGACCAGAAAGCACTGGAGGAAATCGGGCCGTACCATCAGTGGGGGCGCGACGTTATGGCCAAGGCCATCGAAGTTTTAAACCAGTCCGAGGAGTCACGTCCGGCAGTGATTGGAATCGATGTGCTCTATATCAGTGAAAGCCAGGAAGAAAGTGACCGCCTGCTTGCAGAGGCTGCTGGAAAATATGGCAACGTAGTTATGGCAAATACTGCGGATTTTGGCTCCGGATTGGAGCCGGATGGCCAGGGCGATTATTATCTGGAAGATTTTTTTGTCCGAGGTTTTGAGGAACCGTATCCGGCGTTAAAAGAGGTGACAGAGCAGGGGCATATCAATGCCATGCTGGATGTGGACGGGATTCTGCGCCATCATCTTCTGAAGATTACATTGCCGGACGGAAGACAAATCCCTTCCATGGCGCTTGCGGTAGCGGAACGTTTTCGGGAGGCTGTCGGGGAAGGCCCCGGGAAAATGCCGCCTACCGATCACAGAGGCTTCTGGTATGTTCCTTTTTATGGGAAGCCGGGAGATCTTGGAGGGACGTTTTCTCTGGCGGACCTGATTGCAGGGAGACTGGACGCGAATCATTTTGCAGGGAAGATTGTGTTAATCGGGCCCTATGCGCCGGCTTTGCAGGACAGTTTTCTGACATCGGTTGACCATGCGATGCAGATGTTTGGGATTGAGTATCATGCCAATGTGACAGAAGCCCTTCTAAATGAAAACTTTAAGAAAGAGGTGAGAAACCGTATTCAGTTTTCGGTTCTGTTTTTGGTTCTTTTTGCCGGCGGAATCGGACTTTGGAAACGGTCGGTGCGGGCGTCAACCGCGATCTGGCTTTTGGTAAGCGGAGGATATCTGCTGCTCTGCCGCCTGCTGTACGCAAATGGGCTGGTGCTTCATGTTTTGTGGGTTCCGGCAGGCATGACGATTTTGTATGGAGGCTGCCTGGCATCCAATTACATCCAGGCGGCGTTAGAAAAACGAAGAGTGACCAGGACATTTAAAAGGTATGTGGCGCCGGAGATTGTCAATGAGATTCTGAAAGAAGGGGAGGATGCGCTGGAACTGGGAGGGCGGCTGACCAGGATCGCTGTTCTTTTTGTAGATGTCCGTGGCTTTACTCCCATGTCGGAATTGTTAAAACCGGCACAGGTGGTGGAGATATTAAACAGATATCTGACCCTGATTTCCAGTTGTATCTTGAAAAACGGCGGAACTTTGGACAAATTTGTGGGAGATGCGGCAATGGCATTCTGGGGAGCGCCGCTGGAGCAGGAGGACTATGTGATGCGGGCGATACAGGCGGCAGCAGATATGGTGAAAGGTTCTGAGGCCTTGTCCGAGGAGTTGAAAAAGCGATATGGCCGGACAGTGGCTTTTGGGATCGGCGTACATGTGGGAGAGGCCGTTGTGGGCAATATCGGTTCGCCGGAGCGGATGGATTACACGGCGATTGGGGATACGGTAAATACGGCAGCCCGTCTGGAGGCCAATGCGCCGGCGGGAACCGTTTATATTTCCCGTGCAGTGGCAGATGAGTTAGAAGGGAGGATTCGGGTCACTTCTTTAGGGGATACGGTAAAACTCAAAGGTAAGAAGGAAGGGTTTGAAGTACTGATCTTAGATGAAATATTGTGATTCCCGCCCTCGCAGCGGATAAGGATGTTTCTTTGTTCATTGAGGGCAGGAAAAGGGAGATATAAGCGCCTGGCAAAATGTGATATCGGTATGTTTTGCCAGGCGCTTTACAATATGGATGAATCAGGGGTTGCGCTCCTCCATGGCATGAACCAGTTCCACAATCATCTCGTGGGTAGGAGCCGGTACGCCGCACTTTTTGGCAGCCCGGACTACGGAGCCGCTGATGGTATTGACCTCAGTTCTGCGCCCGTCACGCAGGTCTGCGCAGATGGAGGTGATGCCTTCCGGAGAACCCAGAGAGGTCTGCCGCACCTTTTCGGTGATCTCTTCCTCGTCAGCTTCCAGGCCCAGGCCGTGAGCCACGGCCACAGCTTCATGAATCAGTTGCCTGGTGATAACCCAGGCATGGTCATTGCCGGCAATAAAACCCATGGGAACCTGAAGGACACCGGTCACTGCGCTGAGGGAAACATTGGTAAACAGCTTGTTCCAAATCAGCTGCCGGATGTTTTCATGGATATTCCCCTGGAAACCGCAGGAGTCCAGACATTCCTTCAGACGGGGGAGGAAATTCTCTGTGTCCTCGGTCAGCATGCCGATATTGGTCTTGCCTGCACCGCCCCGGCGGATATGGCCGAGGCCCAGGACAGCGCCGTTGTCCTCTGTGGTGCCAATAATGATCCGGTTCTCCGGGGCAAACTCACCAAGGATGTCTTCGTGGCCGGAGCCATTCTGCAGTGTCATCAGGTAAGTGTCCGGGCCGATGATGCCCTTGTTGCTGCTTAGGGCAGCCTTGGAAAACAGCGATTTTACAAACAGGATCACCAGATCCACCGGCCCTACGCCTTCCGTGGAGGTGACTGCTGTGGGATGGTATACGACATCGGCTCCATCCTCCTGTAGGGTCAGGCCGTTCTGATTGATATGGTCAACGACAGCCTGATTGGTGTCGATCAGATAAACTTCGTTGTGAAGAGATAAATGTCCGCCGTAGATGGAACCCATGGCTCCGGCGCCGATAACTGCAATTCTCATAATGTCATTCCTTTCCGGTTTTAGTGGGGAGCAGCCGTCTTTAGGGAGGCTTCCCCGGTGAATGGCTGCTCCTAAAATGATGTCAGCTTATGAAAATTCAGCCAGTCCCTCAATGGCATAAGCGCGGATCGGGCAGGAATCCAGTCCCTTGATGGGAAGCGGACTGTAAGACATAAAGAATACGTCCGTATTTAACTCATTCAGATTCTGCAATACTTCCAGGAACACGATATTCTCAGCCATCAGGATATCATGGAAAGGCTTAACATCCTCATTGCTGTTTTCAATAGATACGCCGTCGCCGAAGCCGACACATTTTACCTTGTGGTCACGGAACCAGATCGCGCTCTCTTCTCCAACCAGAAGGCGCTTGTCCTCATCCGTGTTGGTCTTGGGGGTAAAGGGCGGAATCCGGTAAGAAGAATCGATGATTACGATATCCCCTTCTTTGATCTTGCCGGCAGTGGCACGATCCAGGTCTGCAGCGGAGATATGGGTGCGGGGAGCGACTGTATCCTTGAAATCCACATAGATGGCTCTGCCCAGGAAAGTGGTCAGGGGCAGGTCAGCGACGCTTGGCCAATTGTCATCATGATGATAGGGGCACTCGCAATGGGTTCCCAAATGGCTGGTCAGATCCATGATGGTGTGGAAATCCGGGATGGGACCGCCAGTATTGAAACGGGTCAGGCCGCAGCGGCGGGTCTCAGTCTTCGGGTCCAGAACTTTGGTCAGATCCACGACTCTCAAATTGCCTAATTGGTATACGCTCATAAAAAATACCTCCTGAATGAAATAATAGAAATTTATTTGGTAAATTTATTATAGCTTATACAAGCAGGAAGGGTCAAGTGCTTTTGCCTTTATTCATTGTTAACAAAAGTATAGGAAATGTGATAATTTTGTCATTGTTTTATCAGAGGGTTCCGTTTATAATAGAGAAGAAAGGCTTTTGGGGAATTAAAAGGAGCCGTTTGAAAAGGAGGAATGACACATGGCGACGATTTTAGTTACAGGAGGAGCCGGTTATATTGGCAGCCATACCTGTGTGGAGCTTCTGAATGCAGGCTATGATGTGGTGGTGGTAGACAACCTCTGCAATTCCTGCAAGGAATCTTTGAAGAGAGTGGAGGAGATTACCGGAAAGAAGGTTACCTTCTACGAGGTGGATCTGCTGGATAAGCCGGCCCTGGATCGGGTATTTGACAACGAGAAGATAGACGGGGTGATCCATTTTGCAGGTCTGAAGGCTGTGGGAGAGTCTGTGTACAAGCCATTGGAGTACTACCATAACAATATCACCGGGAGTCTGATTCTTTGTGATTCCATGAGAAATCATGGGGTAAAGAGCATTGTATTTAGTTCCTCCGCCACCGTATACGGTGATCCGGCATTTATTCCTATTACCGAAGAATGCCCAAAAGGAGAGATCACCAATCCCTATGGGCGCACCAAAGGAATGCTGGAGCAGATTCTTACGGATCTTCATACCGCAGATCCGGAGTGGAAGGTTATGCTGTTGCGTTACTTCAATCCCATCGGCGCTCACAAGACCGGCAGAATCGGTGAGAATCCCAAGGGAATTCCCAACAACCTGCTGCCCTATATCACGCAGGTGGCAGTTGGCAAGCTGGTATGCCTGGGAGTATTTGGCAATGATTACGATACGCCGGACGGCACCTGCGTCCGGGATTATATCCATGTAGTTGATCTGGCTGACGGCCATGTGAAGGCTCTGGATAAGATGGCTGGCGAGAAAGGGGGCGTCTGGATCTACAATCTGGGTACCGGCACCGGCTATAGCGTATTGGATGTTATCAATGCCTTTGAGGAGGCAAATGATTTAAAGATCAATTACGTATTCAAGGATCGCCGCGCCGGTGATATTCCTGCCTGCTATGCGGACCCGGCAAAAGCGGAGAAGGAATTGGGCTGGAAAGCAAAATACGGGATTCGGGAGATGTGCGAGGATTCCTGGAGATGGCAGAAGAACAATCCAAACGGGTACGAAGAATAAAATTTATGAAAATAAATGTGCAGCAGGGAAGGGATCGGAACTGCTGCACATTTTAAATTTGTCAGAATTGTTTTGCGTCAGAATTATTTTAAAAATATATTTAAAAATATTTGATAATATTTTAGAAAATCGGACTTGCCAAATACAGAAAACTGTGTTATGCTAAATTCACTTATCGCAGATGTTCATTCTGCAAGAATTCAGGGAGACAGCCGCAGGCTGTTTGTCGGGCGCTTCGCAAGAAGCGTGTAACTGACTGATCGGTCAGAATATCTCAGAACGGATAGAAAAAGCAGGGGGTGGTTTTTATGGATTGAACGCTGGGTTTATTTTTGTTGGAAAATTTCGGGTTCCAGGTTCCTGGTCCTGTATTTTGAATTACTTGAGAGTTCCTCAAAAATTCCTGTTATGTGGTATTTGATATCGCGCACACATGCCATGCTATGTTGCATGGATAAGAGACTGGGCCGGTATCAGGCGAAAGGTATGGCGAAAAATGAAGAAAAAATGGATAAAAGAAGTGGCAGTGCTGCTGGTTTTTGCATTGTCTGTGCGGGTGGAGTCTGCCTATGCGGGATGGCAGCGGCAGGGTTCTGTCTGGAAATATGAAACAGATGGCGTCTGGATAAAGGATTCCTGGGTGAAAGCGGATGAAGGCTGGTACTATCTGGGCAAGGACGGGAGCATGGAGTCTGGCTGGAAACAGGATCAGGGGAGGTGGTATTTTCTGAATCCGGTGGCAGACGGAGATTATGGAAAGATGCTGACCGGATGGCAGTGGATCGATGGAAGATGTTATTTCCTGTCAGAAAGAGAACAAGACGGGCATCCCCTGGGTGCGATGTATGCAAAGGAGAAGACGCCCGATGGTTACCAGGTGAATAAAAGCGGCGCCTGGGTAGACGAAAAGGGGGAGATTGTGGAGATTTTAGGGAAGGGGATTTCGAGTACAGGGAAAACCTCTGTTTCAGATACGAGAGAGGCGGTGGCAAGCGGCAGAGGCGGCGGAGGAGGTAGCAGAAGCAGCGGAGGAAGTGGCAGAAGCGGCAGAGAGGGAAGCGGGAGCGGCGGAGGAAGCGGAAGAGGCGGAAGCGGCAGCAAGAGCGGAGGAAGCAGCAGCAAGAGCGGAGGAAGCAGCGGGAGAGGCGGAAGCGACAGCAAGAGCGGCAGTGAGAGTGGAGGCGGCAGCAGTGAGAATGACGGAGAAAACGACGAGAGAGGTGGAGGAAGCGATGGAGACAAAAAGGAAAACAGTGGCAGCGGAAACAGAGGAGACCAGGGAAACAGCGGGCACAGAGACGATCAGAATTCACAAGCGACTCCATCCAATGCACAGATGGTAAACTGGTATGTACATTTTGCAGACGAGAGTAATCATCAGAATCTGTTGGAGGAGTCCAGGCAGGGGACAATCCGGGAAGGGGAAAGCCTGACGCTGAATTTCAGAAAACGGGTTATAGATTCAAAAAAACGTATATGGGAATCTATAGAAGAGCCGCCTTTTTCCTGGGAAGTCTATGGGCCGGGCGATCAGATTTATTATGTGGAATACCGTCAGACCGGGCAGCTTTCAGAATCTGAAGACCCGGATCACAAAGAAAAAGAACGCCTGAAGAGCTGGCTGGAAGCGGCAAAAATACAGGAGTCAATACTTACAGGAGAGGATATTTTTAAAATTCCGGATGAAAGAATTGTTGTATCAGACGGGAAAGGATTGGAGGGACGTCTGTTGAGCATAGCCGGACAGATTCCTGCGGGAGAAGAGTATGCAGTGTATGTGATTGGCAGGAATGTGGAACCGGAAGGGACAGTACTTAAAAAAACATTGGGAGAGGAGGCAGTATACTCCAAACTTGTAGAAGACCAGTTTTTCTTTGGCAAAGATCAATACATGGTAGTCCGGTTTTCTATAAAAAATGAGGGAAAGCAGGAAAACAGGGTTCCGGAAGAAGGGAAAGCGACGTGGGAAAAGCTGCATTGGGATTATGATGATGTACTTGATGCAAAGATTGCCGGGGAGAGCTATTGCTTTCGGTGCGTCGATCAGAACTATTCGGACAGGGCGGGCAATCACCGTCAGGGAGCGCTTTTTCTGTGTGATTCTGTGATACCGGCTGACTTTGGTTCTCATTATTCATATGAACAGCTGGAGGATGGGAGTTATGAATATGTGTTTTATCCAGGACCTGTTATGAACTTTGGAGAAGGGAATGATTATAAGTATTCGGACATTCGTGCATGGCTTCAGGAATCGGAAGAGAATTTTGAGCAGGCCAAGACTATAGATATCGGAATTTCCAAAGCCTATACAGGAAGCACAGGGGCAGGAATGTATGACCAGCTGAAGGAATCTGATTTGAAAGGCAGTTCGATTGGAAATCAAAAATTGACAGGAAAGTTGTTTATCTTATCTGTGGAGGAGGCGCTGAAATACCGCAAATGGCTTTGGCAGGTGGAAGGGAGCGGGCCTTTTTCCAAAGGATATTGGTTACAGAACCCTGTTGGAACCGCACAGGATTATGATACCGGGTTCGTGTATGCAGTGGATTTGGTCAACGGACAGATTCGTCCGGCAGGAATTCATCCGGAGGATGGAGAAGGGTATGCGATTGGAGTAAGACCGGCATTTGTAATGCCGCAGGAATAGCAGTGAGAGGAGGACATATGAGACGGTATAAGAAATTGCAACGAAGGCTGGCGTGCATTATGGCAGCAGCGCTGATTTTTCAGGCAGCGAAGATACCAGTACTGGCAGATGCAGAGGGGATGAAACGGAATATGATTTCGGTGGGGGCGGATGCAAGGGAGGCAGAAGCAGCGGATTTTGAGGGAGCAGACAGAGAAGAATTTTGCGAAATAGCTGCAAAAGAAGATGTGGTAGAAGGGAGGGCAGATGGCGATGGTAAGGCAGAAGAGAGGGCAGACGATGATGAAACGGCAGAAGAGAGGGCAGATGATGATGGTACGGCAGAAGAGAGGGTAGATGACGATGAAACGGCAGAAGAGAGGGCAGACGATGATGGTACGGCAGAAGAGAGGGTAGATGACGATGAAACAGCAGAAGGAAAAGCAGACGATAATGATCAGGCAGGAGAGAAGACAGATGACGATGACATGACGGAGGAGAAAGAAGAAGACGATGATATGACGGAAGAGAAGACAGAAAAAGAGAATAAAAATGCAGAAGGTACCAAGAAAGAAGATGTTACGGCAAATGAAATGGTAACCGAAGGCGATGACTCAAAAAAATGGGAGACAGGCGGGGAATCAACGGAGGAGCGGATGGATGAGATTATTCTGGCGACCCCGTCAGACGCTCTTTCCCAGCCGGAAGAGATCATGAAATTATCATCCTCTACCGGAGACCTCTGGGAGGGGTGGAATGCACGAATGGATTTTCCGGGGGACGGAACAGAGCACGCACCGTATCAGATTGACAGCTTATCCCGGCTAATGGGACTTTCGGAAGCAGTGGCAGCCGGAACAGATTTTGACGGCGAATATTTTGAACTGACCCAGGATATTAATCTGGGCGGACTTGAGGCAAATAAGGGCAGCTGGAATCCGATCGGATGGTATCAGAACAGAACGGAACTGGGAGGAGAGGTCCGGCATCCCTTCCGCGGACATTTTGATGGCGGAGGCAATACCATATCAGGATTGCGGATTGTCAATCCGTCGGCGCCGCTTGCCAATATCGGCCTGTTTGGCGTAATTGATGGCGGAGAGGTGAAAAACCTGATAATAGAAGCGGAGGATCTGGCAGGGGAAGATAATGTTGCCATTCTGGCAGGCGCTATCCGGGGAGAGGCTGTGATTTGCGAAATAACGGTTTCCGGGTATGTGAGCGCAAAAGGAAATGCCGGTGGGATTGCCGGAGAGGTAACCGGATCAGGTGACAGGGCTACCATTGAGAACTGCCAGGCAAAAAATATTGTGGTAAATTCAGAAGGCCGGGAAAGCTATGTGGGAGGAATTGCCGGCAATGTACAGAACGCCTGGATAATAGATAATACGGTTATTACGCAGGACGGCGATGCCAATCGGATTCGAGGTAAGGGCTATGTGGGAGGGATTGCCGGAAGGATCGGCCAGTCAGACGTATTTAACTCTTATGTGAACGGGACGATTGGCGGGAATGGAAGCCGGGCGGTCGGCGGCATCATTGGACAATACTGCAGCGGCAACCTGATCCTGGCCCGGATGGCCGGCAGGATTTCCGCTACTAATAACGGAACCGCATCCAGGGAAGGAACATTTGTAGGGACCCGCCAGTCCAGAGACCGGTTTACTTATGGGACAGAAAAGGACAGTAATTTCAGCTATCTCTTCACAAACGATGCAGCAAAGGCGAAAAATGTCATGGGCAGTACGATTGACGGGGACAATGAATTTACAAAGGATGCTCATATCGGTTATTGGACGGATAATGAGAGGAAGTATAAGATTGTGGCAGGCCGTACGGAGACAGATAGCCAGGAACGGTATTTTTATGAAGAATTAGAAGATGCGGTGCGTTATTTTGTGACTAGAAAGCTGGAAAGGGAGTTTACAGCGGCGGATTATGCAAAAGGGATCTCTTTCCGGCCGGATCATTTTGCTCCCGGATATATGGGAACTCCGGTGAGAGGGTATCTGGTGTCCGTTCCAAGGATTGATACCAGAAACGATAACGGCACTTATGATACGGATGTGGCGGAACTGACAGCGATACTGGCAACCAATAATTCGTATTACCGGACAATCGATAAGGAACACGCGGCAGCAGTCGTGCCGGGAGCGGTGGTGACTGTGGCAACAGCGCCCAAAAACAAGGGGGAGAACCGATATCAGATGGTCATGGATTCCTTTGCCGGAGGCGGGGTAAAGCCACCTATTTTTTTGGATGAGTCCGGCAGAAGTGTGGAGATGGATTATAAAAATGGCGGCGCTTACAGTTTCATTATGCCAGAGTGCGATACGGAACTGAATGTGGAATATATAAAAGTTACCACCCGTTTGGCTGTGGAGCCTTCCGAGACAGGCATTCATATTGTTCAGACACGTAATGGGGACAGGAAAAACCCGGAACTGATTACGGAAGTCACCAATCAGGAGGGACTCCTGATTGCCCGCTATATTGATGAGAAACCGGATACTTCCGTTCAGGTGCAGCCAGTCACGATTCACGGGGAGCATAACGGATCTGGATGGACGGCCAACCGTACGATGAAATGGTCAGTAGATGATACAAATCTGCTTATGAATTTGTCAGAAGCGGGGTATACGACAAAGGATGCAGTGATTATGCCTAATCTTTTTTCAAATTTTGTTCAGGGAATCCTAAACCGTGAGGTACAGGCACAGGCAGACAATCAGTATCAGGAGAAGATTAATAACACGATCTATACCAGCCATGCAGTAGTGACGGCAGCGACGAATCCGGAGACTTCCACAGACAACCGCAGCGTATATGCCAACTGCCGGGTAAATGTCACCTTTCAGATTGTGGATAATACGACTCTTCGAGTAGAGGAAATGGCATTGAACCGGGAACATGTGGAATTTACGATTATCCGCAGGCTGACCGGAGATCGTCTGAACCCGCAGGAAAGCATCACGGTTTCCCAGCCGGTAGTTCTGACAGCAACACTAAGTCCGGTACGGCCGTTTTTTAAGAATGTGTCCTGGAATGCAAAGGAGAGCGGGAAAATTCTTGCTCTGACGCCATCAGGAGATCATACCCAGGATTGTAAGGTATCAATAAATTATGATCCGGAAGGAGTTAAGAATCCGGCATGGATCCAGAATATTATTTTAGAAGACAGGGAGAGAAAAAAACTGCAGCCATATGGCAGACAGAACGGGACAGGAGAATATACGGAGCAGATCACGGCGGTGAGCGAGGATCAGACTCACGGACACGTGACGTCAAACTGTCAGGTGACCATTCGGTTTCGGACAGAGGATGAGAGCGTGATTCATCCGGAAGCGGTTGCTCTCTCGAAGGAAGCAGTGACTTATCAGCTGTCGAGAGATTATCTGGGCGCTATCGGATCGGCAATAAAAAGCCAGAGTGGATTTGGACTAAGGGATACGCTGACAGTTTCTGTAACGCCAGACCTGGGTGAACAAGAGGCGTTTAAGCCATATGACAGAACCATACTTTGGAGCTCCTCTGATCCGGATGCAGTGACCGTTGCCAATGGTGCGGTTACCGTTCGCGAGAATGCCGGTTGGATTCAGGAGGCGTTAAAGACATATCCCTACCGGTCGGAAAAAAATGTCGTCATCACTGCGAAAACCAGGGATACAGGGCATGCTGCGACGTGTACTGTCCGGCTGATCTTTCAGGCAAATGCTACCTATAACGGCAGCAAAGGCAGTTCCGGGGGAGGCGGGGGAGGCGGCAGTTCTTCCGGGAGAGGCAGCAGTTCGGGGGGCGGCAGCAGTTTGTCGGCAGGGCCAGGGGTCAACGGTGGTGCGATGCCAACTGCTGCCATGACGGAAGAAGAAGTGCCAAAAAGTGCACAGCCGAATCAGGAATTGCCAGGCTATGTCGTTTCAGGAATCTGGACAAAAAAGGAAAACGGAAGATGGACTTTTTCGGATGGGAACAGATTTTACAGTGATGAATGGGCGGCGGTGGCAAATCCTTATGCTGATACGGCGGCAGGCCAACAGGCGTTTGACTGGTTTCGCTTTGATCAGGATGGCTATATGGTGTCTGGCTGGCAATTGGATGCGGATGGAAACAGTTATTATCTGAATCCTTTGCCCGACGGCACACAGGGGCGAATGGTTACTGGATGGAGATGGATTGGCGATAAGGATGGAAAAGAGTATTGTTATTATTTTAATGAAAAATCTGACGGCACTAAAGGCGCTTTATTGAATAAAGGGACTACTCCGGATGGATATCAGACAGATGAAAAGGGTCGTTGGCTGAAAAACGGAAAGGCAGAAAGCAGGTAAAGAGCAAACAGAGAGGAAGACAGATGAAGGGGAAAATAATGCGGCAAAGATATGCGGCAGTGATGGCAGTTGTTTTGTTTCTGCTGGTATTTTTACCATATCTTTCACTGGCGGACAAAGCATATGGGGCAATATCTTTTGGCGGCGGGGAACTCAGCTATGACAGGGAACTGGTGGCGTTGTGGGACCGGCTTGCCGCACAGGACGGCGTGGATCTGGAAAGAACTGATTTTATCGGCCATATGACACGAACGTACCCGGTACCGGGAATTGTGATCTATAAGCAGCAGACCAGTGTCAGTCCAGGCGGAAAATGGAAGGAGTATGAGTACCGTAATATGTATTGCATCTCGCATAGCCGGGAACTGGCAGAAAATCCGAATATTGCGATGGAAACAACTGCGGTATGGTACATAAAGAAGGAGCCTTATACGCTGCAGGATTTACCCCCTTTTATTAAAAAAAATACCGCAGATGAGTATTGCCGCCGCTTAAATTTCCTGATTATGGCTTATGCCGCAGATTATAAATCTTATCAGGGGACCGTTAATTCCGACCCGGTCATCGGGACGGCAGATTATTACCTGGGACAGAGTTTTTGCACCCTGTCTGAGGAGGCGAAATTCACAGGGGATTTTGCTCATGACTGGGGGATGTACCGGCAGCATGCAACGGAGATTGCCAATCGCTATCATCCTTCCGGATTGGGAAGCACACAGGTATATGAGGAAATGACGGCAGAGATGGAACCATTTTTTCGTGTTGTGTGGAGTACGGCGAAGCTGGCGGCGGATTGTGTGGAATCCTCGGACAGCGGATACTTGTTTTATCCGACGGTTTCTCTGGAAGAGGATGGAATGTACCATGCCAGATATCCGCTGACTGCAGAGACAAGAGCATTTTTGACGGCGGCTTCGATTGTCCTGCACGGAGACTGGAACTATACAATAAGGGAAGGCTCGGTGGATTTTTGTTCCGCCAGCGGACAAGTTCCGGAAGAAGGGATTGCAAAGATTTGTCTGGACAATACGAATGGGATAATCAGAAAGAGCATCGGAAACGAAAGCGTGCGGGAACTTCATATGCCAGTGAAGCTGGGTGGTCAATGGAGCCTGACCTTTGCCCAGGGGAATCTGATTGCCAATTTAAAAGAGGGCCTACAAATTGTTGTGGGAAGCCCAAAGACAGAATCCTCTGTTTTGAGACCAGGGATGGGGAGCCTTTCGGTAGAGCGGTGCCAGCATACGGAGCGCTGGCAGGCAGACTATGCAGTAAACTTAAGAAAAATGGATGCAGAGACCGGCAAAACGCTGGAGAATGCCTGGTTTGACATCTTGGAGGCTTTTGATGAGGGGCAGCTGGCCGGAAGCATCCTGGAGGATGATAACTGGGATAATGACAACGGGAGCCAGTTTCTGAGATGGGACGGATGGGACAGTCCTTATAAACATAATGGAGGCCCTGATCCTTGTGAAAAGGACCAGGAAGTAACAGATGTTGATGGCTGGCTGACGGAAACGGTTTCTATGGGAGTCGGTGAATTACAGCCATCGAATGTCCGTGCCCATCGGGATATTAAATATTATTCTTATACCAAGGGTTACTGCCAGGGACATCCAAAACCAGATCCGGAAGACGAGGAAGAGGTGGAAGAGTATAAGAGGCAGATCCGGATTTGTGAAGAACTGGTCAGAGAAGGAGGTTTTTATCATTCTCTTTACGGAGGGGCCAGGGAACTCTTATCCGATCGTGACCGTCATTATGAGGAGTTTGTATCGCTGGCCTATGATTATTCGGCGCGGGAATTAGCGGCAAGAAACGGATATATTCTTCATAATCGGCCGGATATTCATGAGCCTTTTGAAAATATATTCGACGGGATTCACGCAGATACGATTCCGATTGAAACTGTGAAAGTGCATTCCAGCCAGTATTATGATCTGGCTGGAACATACAAAACAGAAATCAGATATGAGGAAGAAGGGATGTCGGAAGATAGCCGGGGCGGGGATGCTATACAAACAGAAGGAAAAGAAGAGGCCGGGTATGAGGAGCAAGAAATAGAGGTAGAAATAAAAAGGAAGGAAAAACGTAGGAAAGAAATTGCCGTTGCGAGTAAAAGCAATGCGGATGAAGCAGTGGAAGAGGAGGATCTGGATGATATCTGGATTTTGGATGAGGACGAGGAATTTAATGATTGGGAAGAATATGAAGAAGCCAGTCCGTCAAATGGGAAAGAACTCCGAATACTTCCGGGGGTGATCCGGATCGCAGAAAATATGAGCAATACGGCCCGCTTTCGATCGCCGCATTATACCCGTGACCAGATTGCCTTTTCGCCTTCCGCATTGGCGGTTCTTGCCCCGGCAGATCCGGATTATTCCGGCCGCGGAGGTACGGATTGGACGTTTGAATTATATGATTATCGTACAGAAGGGGAAATTCATATTAATAAACGGGATTTACTTCTAAAGAAAGGGGAGAACGATGCTTATGATTCATATGGGGATACCCAGGGGGATGGAACTTTAGAAGGAGCAGTTTATGGATTGTTTGCAGCATCGGATCTGATTCATCCGGATGGGAAAACGGGGGTGGTTTTTGAAAAAGGTGATTTGGTTGCCATAACAGCAACGGATAAAAACGGCGATGCTTCTTTTATGACGATTACAGAAGCGCCAGGAACCCGATATGACTATGAACAAGGGGGTTTTGTGAAAACCGGGTTTTCCGGACCAGACAACGAGTATACAAGGATGGTTGAAAAGACCAGCAGTAATCAGAACAGCAATCACAAAGGCAGATGGAGTTATCCTATTGCTGACAATCAGTCTGCTAACGGTAACTGCTGGATTGGCAGACCTCTGTTTTTGGGGGCTTATTATGTTCAGGAACTGACCCGGTCAGAAGGATATGAATTATCTGTTTGTGGAGCGGAGGCAGAACTTTCCAACCGCAGCAGCTGGCTTTTAGGGGGAAAACAGACGGCAGCCGGGACCGTACAGGTTGAAAAAATGGAAGGAAATGTGAGAATGATGGAGGACACCAAAAGGGAGGAGACGGTAACAGAGGTCAGCCTTCTGACAAACGGAACGGACTCCGGTTTTGATATTTTTGTGAAAAATATAGATCCGCTTGTCAGTCCATCATTTTTTCTGACCACGATCGGGAAGAAGGAGGTGTATCAGAAATGGGAGAAACCAGAAATCATCTATGAGCCGGTGGAAGCGGTTCCTCAAACCCTGGTGATCATCGAAGGGAAAGGTATGGAAGCAGATATTGGAGATGTTCTGGAACTTCCTTGTGGGGACAGTGCTGTGGCAGAGGCTGTAAAAGAAGTGGCAGTAAGTCCTGAGAAAATTTTTCATACAGGAATCAAGGGTGTGATTCCGACGTTTGACAGACAATATATTCCGGATCTGACCGGTGTGGAGGGAAGGGATTCCGAACAATTTCTGGAAGAGTGCAATGAGGCGTTAATGGGCATCGGAATGGAAATGCCGGAAATAAATTCCCCGTATTTTCTGGTGAAACTGGGAGAGGACAGAAGATTATGGGCGGAAAAACTCTATGATTTTTTGGAAGGAGAGGATTGCCCTGCTTTTAACGCGGCGTTTTTGGAACAGATATTTTGCCGTGACGGGGAAAATTATGCTGTTCTGCGGTATTCCTTTTTAAAAGAAGGGGAGACACAGGATGTGGCTTACAGTGCAACGGATGAGACTTTTTATGTTCGATATTCTGCTGATATCCCAGACAGTAACGTTGGATTTGTGTACCGGGGATATCCTCTTTCTGAACTTTCCGACGAGGATTATGAGAAAGGAGATTCCCGGTATTACTGGATACGCGTTCCGAATGAAAAGCCGGAAACAGAAGAAATGGGTTGGTACGAGGAACTCTCAGAACTGCCCTTCACAAGCGCACAGGAGTTTAGGACTTACTGGGTTTATAAGGAAGGAGAGTTGCTGCGCGCAGAAGACGGGAGTATCTATCAGAAGGAACAGATTCGTTATGCAAAACAGTCAGGGTATCAGACTGTGGAAACCGTTTCCTATGAAGAGACAGGGGCGGTATACGACAATCAATCTCAAACATGGCAGATCCATATATCCGCAAAGCAGATCCCGGCAGACGGAAGGCTTTTGCTGACGATCCGCTATGGAAACCGTTTTGCGGGAGGGGGAGGAAGCCTTGCCGTAACGGCTGTGCCTTCCATGAATTCGGATGGTAGTTATATCCGGCCTGTAACGTTGGCATATCCTGGACAGAATTCTATTTATGAGGACGCAGGAAGCAGGCAGACGCCGGTGGAGGTTCTGGAGCGTGCGATTTTACAAAAAATCAAGGTTCAGAAGTATCTTGACGAAGGGAGAATGGACAATTTTCGATTTCAGGCATATCTGAAGTCCAACCTGACAAGGCTGTACCGGACAGAAGAGGGAATGATTGTATGGCAGGACCGCCATGGTCAGGAACAGAACGCCGAAGCTGTATTAAAAGAAAACCAAAAGTTCCCGGAACGGGTACGAAAAATATATACGAAGACATTACATAAGACAACTCCACTCTATGCAGATTCCAAGGATGCCGTGATAGCAAATGAGATGCTCTATGGATATACGGAAGGTAAAATCAATGAAGAGGCGAACCATGGTTATACGGCTGTTTTGGAAAAGGCAGAACGCTCGATAATGGAAAATGGTAAAAGGAGCACAGTAAAGGAATACAATTATCAGAAATTTTTTGATGCGATTATGGTTGCCAATCATGATAAATGGGACGATGCAGCGCCTGGTTACACCAGTTGGCGGCCTATTGGCAACGCAGGAAATCGGATAGAGGAGACACTGGATAATGCAAAAGTTTCTGATTTGGTACGTCAGTTTGCCATTGACTGGTATCTGGAAGATGAGATAGAGAAACTGACAGTGCGGCCGAAGGCAGATTTTGAAGAGAGGGAGGCAGGGATAAAAGAGGTTTCTTATCCGGATGAGATTTATGATCGGGCTTTGTGTAAAGCGATCAGGAAGGCAGAGAATTATCTGATTCCGTTTTTTGCCTACGATCTGGATGAGATTTATGCAGTAGGTTGGGATGAGGAAGGCGGGGGAAGCGACGGCAGCCAGATGACGGTCTCAGCGGATTCACTGGAGGAAAAGGGGGAAAAAACGATGTATTGTGGTGTGTCTGCTTATCTTCCTTACGGAACTTATGTAGTGGTGGAACAGCAGCCGCAATATGCTGGCGAAGAATATGACAGAAACCTGAAAGATTTGAAAAATAAGCGTTATTGGACAGATGCTCCTAAAGAGGTAATTGTACCATCCGTTTATGATGGTACAGAAGGTTTTCTGACATTATCGGAGAGGCTGGATACTTATTATAACTATGACGCTTTTCTGACACAACAGGAGATGGAACGCCGCTATCAAATTCGCTTCAGACCGGAGAACCATAAGATTCAGGCGCACAATCATTGTGGGGATTTTGAGGTATATAAGTATGGCATGGATATAGGGCTGACTGCCAATGGAGTGCCGGCAATAGTCGGTTTAGGAGATTACTTTGCCCTGACACAGGATGAGTACCGGCCATACAAAAATTATTACAATGGAAGAGATGACCGAACAGAGGGCGGTGTAGATTATTATCTGTCAGAGGGTCAGTCCGGATCTGAAGGGATAGCCGACCAATATCGCTATAGTTCCGTCTCGGAACATGGCAAGGCAGAGGATTCTTTAGAAAGCGGTTATTCAGATTCGGCTCCCGTGATGTGCGGAATGCAGACAGCCTGCCACGGAGAATATGCTTCTATGCTGGTACCATGGAGTATAACGGCATCAGAGGATTATGCTGTTGCACAATTCAATAATCGGTTTTTTACGGCCAGGCTGAGGCTGGAAAAGCTGGATAGTGAAAGCCATGAGAATATTTTGCATGACAGTGCGGTGTTTTCTATTTATGCTGCAGAATGTGAGGATTCCGAAGCGGGAAGCGGACAGGTATGCTTCTATGAAAAAGATACTACTATATATGGAACGATAGGTTTTTTGGAATCTATGGGGGCAAAGAATATTCGCCCAATGGCCAGAAAGATGACACTGTTAGATCGTTTGCTGGGAAAGAATCAGGGACCGGGTAATCTTTATACAGGAGTGGTTGCGGCCGGGACGCCGATTTGTGAAGAAAGTGGAAAGGTTATTCAGAAAGGCGAGAAGGATCTGGAAGACCCGGTGCTTGTATCATATTCGACCGTGCGGGAGGGATTGATGCAAGAGGAGATTCATGGCCATACCAGAACCCGTCAGCGACAAACCGTAGGCTATCTGGAGACTCCACAGCCTTTGGAAGCGGGAGCCTATGTAATCTGTGAAGAAAAACCTCCTTCTGGTTATGTAAGAAGCAGCCCGATGGCATTGGAGATTTATTCGGATAAAATCACTTATTACAAAGAAGGAGACCGGGACAGGCGGGTTCTGGCCGCCGTCTATGAGACGGCTTCTGGGGAAAAATCCAAAGATGCGGAATCGATGGCGCGGGTCTATGTGGAAAATATCCCCATCAAACTGACTGTGGAAAAATGGAAGGAAGCAAGCAGCAAAACGGCTAATACCACAAAAGATAAGACCGTTACTTATAAAGTGAGTGGCAGGATCGATGGAAAGCTGGTGGATATCGGGAATAACCCAGATTATATTTATGCGTATCAAAATGGACAATATCTGGGATATGCCTGGCAAAAAGGAACGCTGGAATATCTGGCAGAAAGGAAAGGGGCCGGAGAGCAGGTGGAGATTGCCTATGAAGGTTCGGTGTTTGCCGGATATGGGTATGTGACACGGATGCTGGAGACTGCCGATGACGAGAATCCCTATGTGGCAGGAGCTAAAATGGCATTGTTTGAGGCGATTGTACTGACGCCCTCAGGAGATACCCAGGATTATGCCTTTAAGGATTTGGAAATCATCCGTAATCGTACTAATAATGTCACCCGGATGTATTTAAAACAGGGGGAGGATAAAAAAGAAAGGGATATTTTGTATTATGATCTGGGAAATCTGGAAGTGACAACGGTTGAAAACATAGATGGACGTGACCAGGTTCTGGGATATGACCGGAACCATAATAAGGTGCCAGTGGCACAGGCGGAATCAGAAAGGGCCAATTTTAACCGGACAGATACGGAACATTCTTTGTTTGCGTTTAAAGCCGCACAGCCGTTTCTGGAATTTACAGGCGGGGATTTTACGAAGCTTAGGTATATTGGAGAAGATAAGCGCCTGGCGGTTGATGATGGCACGTTGGTGTACCATCTGGATCGGGATGGAAACAGGGATTGTCTGATTGACCCCTATACCGGTATGGCTTATGTTCCAGTACCGGAAGATCATGAAGGCAGGGTGATGGTTTGGCCGGTACGGATTCATAAGGACGAATACGGCAATGTGATCGCCCGCGATAAGATTACGACTTCCCGTCTTGCTACCATTGGTGAAAATGAAGGCGGTTACGAGGAGAAGGGGTTTCTTGAAGTGATCAATCATTCCGGGCGGGAAATTTCTGAAGAAGAAAAGCCTTCCTATCATCATAGGGAATCTGGTTTTATTACAGGGACCTGGGAAGCAGACGGAAACAAAGAAAGCCATAAGGAGACAACGGTAAATACGAATCGATATGGACAGAATTTAAACGGTGAAATACTGGCGGATGATAATAACGGAAGCTTTGCCGGGAGACAGAAGCCAGTGTATGATAAATATGGATTTCCCGTGTATTATCAGAAAAGTGAAGGGAGCTATGATAAAGGGACAGAACTTTATGACCGTAATGGTGACTTGGTTCGGTATCAGAATTCTGACAATCTGGGAAACTATAATACAAATGCGTACCAGATTCATAACGACGAATCGCTGTCAGAGGAACAAAAGATCATCTATCACCGGCGAGGGGAGGGATATGTCCTGGAAAATATCTGGACAAGTTCCGACTATTCGCCCAATGATCCTTTTGACGATAGAAGGACAGAAGGGCAGCCGGATATTTTGAAACGCGTACCAGCCGGAAATTATATTATGGAAGAACTGGAGAGTCCTGCGGGATATCTAAAGGGAATGCCTGTGGGTGTCATTGTCAAAGAAACGTCTGATATGCAGCACACGGCTATGGTGGATAAGACCACAAAGGTAGAAATTGCCAAGATTGACGGAACGAAGAATCATGAGTTTCGGATTTTGCAGAGGAGGGAAGACGGATCATCAGAAGATAAAGGGAAACTGACAGAAGGAAACAGCGGTTACGGTTACGGGATGGTGTCTGGGGCAAAACTTGCTTTATTTAAAGCGAAAAAGGTATATAGTCCGGAGTCAGCCGGCGGGTATTATCTGGAGAAAACAGAGGAAAAACCGCTCGAATATGAGGCAACGGACAGCAGGGAGGGAAAAGTACAGAGGCTGACAGCACAATGGGTTACCGGGGCAACTCCGATATACGCAGAAGGAATCCCGGCTGGCGTTTATCTGCTGGAAGAGATCGAGGTACCGGCTGGATTTGTTGCCAGTGAACCTTTGGAGGTAGAGATTGCTAATACGCCAGAGGTGCAGACATTTTTTATGTATAACGATCACACAAAAATAGAGATTGAAAAATTTGTGAGGGAAGGGGAAGGAAGGCAGCTTCTTGGCGGGGCGGAATTTACTCTGTATGAAGCGGATGAAAATGGAAAGCTGACATATGATTCCGGACAGGCGGCGGATACCTGGGTCAGCAGTGGCCAGGAGGAATATACCGGCTTTATTGAGGCATTTGAGGTAATGTACCGGGAATTTGGAACAGAGGAAGGCACAACTGTGCGATGGGAGCAGGGAGAATCTTATCATGTGGCAGAGTATATAACCGCCCGGACATTGGACGCGTCTGCCAGCGGAGGCGAGAAGTCGCGTCATCCGACCTTGGCGATCCTGATATTTGAAATGGAAGACGGGAGAAGAATCAGGATTACGGTATCTGGTGAGAATAATTTTGAATATCAGTTTAATTACAAGAAACTTCCCTGGATCAATGAATATGCCTGCTCCTATGTGACCCTTGATGGAGTGCAGAGGATAGACTATCTTCCGGCCGGAAAAACTTATGTGCTGAAAGAAACAAAACCTCCCAAAGGATATGCAAGGGCAGCAGACCAGGTGATTCAAGTGTCGGATATCAGGGATGTGCAGCGTTATGGCGTGGAGAACCGGGAGGGAAAGCTGTATATTTCCAAGCAGGCCGTAAGCTGTTCGGGTGAACTTGTCGGGGCGTATCTGGAATTGTACCGGGCAGGGGAAAATGGAGAATTTATTCCTGACGCGGCGCATTTGGAGGAAGCATGGCTTAGTGGAAGTGACGGGGAATACACAGATGAAGATTTTGTGAATGGGTATATTTTGCCTGATTATGAAAAGGGAGACCTAAGGCCGCATGAGATAAGAACCCTGGATGATGGAATCTACTGGCTGAGGGAACGAAAAAGCCCTGATTTTTATACTATAACAGAGCCTGTGCGAATTGAATATCGTCAACAGGAGGAAAACCAGGTTGTAAGGATTTATGATGAACCGGCAGAGGGAAGACTGGAAATAATAAAGACAGACATGGATGGGCGTCCTCTGGAGGGTACCGTGTTTGAACTGAGGGCATATCGAAAGGATGATGGGAGAACGCCTGTTCTAATTAGAAAAATCAGCGATGTAAAAGGGCGTATTCAGGTGGAACATCTGCCGATAGGCGAGAGTATGGAAGATGGTCGGATTGTACCATATCAATATAAACTGAGAGAAATATTGCCTCCGGATGGGTATGCGGTGAATACACGGGTATTTACCTGGGAATTTGAATCAGGCCAAGGCGGAAACTCTTATGGTCCGAAAGAGGCGGCAAGTAAACAGATTGTCGTGATAGATGAGAAGACAAAAGTTTCTATAGGAAAAAAAGATTTTGATTCTATGAAAGAAGGCGGAAGCGGCTTTCTGGCCGGGGCAAAGCTGGCATTGTATGAAATTACCGGAAGAGACGAACGGGATCAGCTGTTATATGATGAGGAATCCCCTTGTGAAGCCTGGGTAACAAGAGGTGAAGAACATATAGTAGAAGGCCTGATAGCTGGCAGAAGCTATCTTTTGAAGGAATTATCGGTACCGGAAGGGTATGGTCCGATGGAATCTTTGATTCTTACCGTGTCAAAGGACGGCAGGATGCTGACGGGAATCAGCAATCGTCTGAATACCATTACTTTTGGCAGAGGACATGAAAAGGAAGAGAATATGCCAGAAGGCTCGTCGCACATAGATGACAGCCAGATTTGTTCGATAACGATAAAGGGACGTTATCCGGTCCGGGTCAGATATGAACTGTCAGATGTATCAGGAAGGATACTTGAATCCTGGATTGGAAGTGAGGGAGAGCATACACTTAAAAAAGAGGAGGGATGGGGAGACGGACAGGCTTATACAATAACAGAGAAAACCTGCTATAATGACGGGACCGTATTGATAACCGGCAGGAAGACAGAAGTATTGTACTTTGAAGAAGACGGAACCTGCCGCGTTCCAGGCCGGGAGGCAGAGAAAACAGTAGTGGAGGTAAGTGACGGGAAAGGGACAGAACTTATATCTTTTCCGGTCAGTGAGGCAATTTGGGAAACGACGATTCGATCTGTGTCAGAGCTGTTTTGCCAGGGGGAACGCTATCTGCTGACTGAGTATACTGTTTTTTCGGATGGGTTTCGGCTGGAAAGCAATCGCATGCAGTTTGTTTTGGGGGATCAGGCATCCGTCAGTGGTTTGGTGGCAGCAGACCGGAAAACAAAGGTGAGTTTTTCAAAAACAGATATTACCGGAAAGCAGGAACTGCCAGGGTGCCATATGTGTCTGAAAGATGCGGATGGACGAGAGGTGTTTTCCTGGATATCAGGAGAAGAACCTTGTGTTTTGGAAGGGATACTGATACCTGGTGAGGTTTATTGCCTGGAGGAGCAACAGCCGTGTGATGGTTTTGTCCAGGCGGAAAGCATTTCATTTACCATGTTGCAAAGTGGAATTTGCGAACAGATAATTATGAAAGATGAAAATACCAAGATTTTCGTATATAAGCTGTCGGATGACGGAAAAGAAGAGGCGGTGGAAGGGGCCGTTTTGCAGATCCTGAACCAGGATCAGATGCCAACAGCAGCGATTGCCAGCAGGGATTCTTTTGAAAAGGGGAAGAATCTGATCTTTGTATCGGGGAGAGAACCAACAGGGATCTTGGGACAGCTGCGTGCCGGAGAAAATTATCTGTTGCATGAAATAGAACCGGCGCCAGGTTATGCTTACACAGAAGACGTGCCGTTTTGTGTGAGTTGGGATGGAAGAGAAGATCATGTTGTGATACAATGTCAGTTAGTTAAGCTGCCGAGTTAGTTCCTGAATAGGGTCTAACTCAAA
>CAMSTY010000022.1 GCA_947063875.1 uncultured bacterium | reverse complement strand
CCGGTAAACGCATTTCGAGTGCGCCGCGTTACGACCACTTCGCTACATCTCCAAAAACATCAACGAAGCCATTATACATGATATTCTTTAAAATGTAAATGGCCGGCTGACATTTTTTAAATCTAATTTCTCTTTTTTAATTTCCAAAGAACAATTCCACCCCGTCTGCCAGGCCGTTTCCCAGCTTATCTACCGCTGCTGCCGAATGATCCGATGCCTTATCGCCGACCTCGATATCTACGGAAGGAACTGTTGAATAAGAGGTCTGGGTCAGGTCCATAGCCATCCTGCCATCCGAAAAAAGTTTGACGCCGACTCCTTTCAACCCCGCAATCAGACTGTCTCCCAGCGCATGATGCTGCTGCCAGTGAGACGCCACCGGTTCCATGGACCGATAGGATGCCACATCCGGCACGCTCATATAAAACGCGCCTTTGTCACTGGAAGTAGAGTCATAGTGGATTGCAATATGGCAGTCCGCCAGGTTATTTGCCAGGACAGTCCGTGCAATATTATCCAGCTGTACGTCATCCGACTCCCGGATCATCAGCACATCATACCCCCGCGCCAGAAGTTTATCCTTCAGAACCTTTGCCACTGCCAATGTCACCTTTGATTCCGGTGTCCCGTCATCAAAAGTCATGCCGCTGCTGATCGCGGTCGCCGTAACGGCCCCGGCCGCAGTGCTTCCCCCGGTCACTTTCGGCGTGCCATCGGGATGACATTGGGTTTTCACGCTGGAACCGCCCTGGGTTCCGTGACCGGCGTTGACGCAGACCACTTTCCCCTTGCGATTGCTTCCCTCCGCTCGGTATAAAACAGCCTTTCCGGAATTAATCTTAGAAGAACTGGCATATTTCCACTCCGGGTTCAATCCCACCTCCCCGGCGTTCCCATCCGTTGTGCCTGAAGACGCTGCCGTCGTCTCTTCTACCGGTTTTGTTGTGGTAAGATACTGGGATGCGATGTAGTATTCCTTATCCTGATATATCACCCGGCTCCAGAATTTACTGTAACCGGTGCGTTTCAGCTGTGCCCCACGGTTCAAGGAGGCAGCCACCGCCGCATCCGACCGTGGCGCCGTCCTCACATTGAGATTTGTGGCATCCACATAAACCACTTCATCCCTTGCCTCCATCTCCGGGGCTGTCTCTTTGGTAATCTCGGCGTTCACCGCGCTGCGCTGTGCATCCGGCACCTCTGCCTCATGATCTGGGGACGCATTGCCCGTTTCTTTCACGTCCTCCTTCCCGTCATCGGTTCCTTCCTCTGACTCCTGAGCCTTGGACAACTCAATCTTCTCATAATTCTTCATCTGGCACCCGGAAGCCGCCGCCATCGCCGCCAGCAACCCTGCCGTTGTCATAAATTTTTTCCATCTCTTCATTGTTCTGTTCTCTTTTCTATTTCCTGCTTTTTCACACCATTCTGCCCTTTTCACCGGATCGTTCCTCCTCCAAGCACATAGTCCTCCTCATAGAACACCACAGCCTGTCCCGGCGTCACCGCCCGCACCGGCTCCAGAAAACGGCATTCCACCTGCCGGCCTTTGATCTCCCGGATCACGCAAGGCGCGCCTTGATGGCTGTAACGGATCTTTGCCGTTACCTGCCGCTCCCTTCCTTGAAGTCCGTCGACTGCCATCCAGTTTAGTTTATCACAGATCAGCATATCCGTAAATACGTCATTTGCCTCTCCGATAACCACTTCATTGGTCTCAGGCCGGATTTCCACCACAAATACGGGATGTCCCAGGGAAAGATTCAGGCCCTTGCGCTGCCCCACCGTGTAATGGATGATTCCTTTATGCCTCCCCAGCACGTTCCCTTCCCGGTCTACAAAATTCCCCGGTTCCGGAACCTGCCCCCTTTCCCGGCGGATAAATCCGGCATAGTCGTGATCCGGAATGAAACAGATCTCCTGGCTGTCTGCCTTATGCGCCACAGAAAGCCCCAGGTCTTCCGCCATCTGCCGGATCTCCTCCTTGGTGTAAGATCCCACCGGCATCAGCGTGTGAGACAGCTGCTCCTGGGTAAGATTGTAGAGAGCGTAGGTCTGATCCTTGGCGGCCGTCGCCGACCGCTTCAAGGCATACCGCCCATTCTCCAGCTGTGCCACCCTGGCATAATGTCCGGTGGCAATATAATCTGCCCCCAGGCCCAGGCTTCTCATCAGAAGGGCCTCCCATTTCACAAAACGATTGCAGGCAATACAGGGATTGGGCGTTCTCCCATGAATGTATTCTTCCACGAAATAATCCATCACGTGAGCCTTAAACTCTTTCTTAAAATTCATCACATAATGAGGGATTCCCAGCTGCCATGCCACCCGGCGGGCGTCCTCCACGGCACTAAGGCCGCAGCAGCCTCCGTTTTCCTCAGTCTCTTCCGGTTCCTCATCCTGCCAGATCTGCATGGTGACGCCGATCACCTCATACCCCTGCTTCTGCAAAAGCCAGGCGGCTACCGAAGAATCGACGCCGCCTGACATGCCTATTACCACTTTACTCATCAGTATTCCTCATCCTCATCATGCTCGCTGATATCGCTCTTGGGCTGTTCCAGTCCCTCAATCTCAATCCCGTTCTTCTGAGCATAATCCCACAATGCGGCATGAATCGCCTCCTCCGCCAGCAGAGAACAATGAACCTTCACCGGCGGCAGTCCGTCCAACGCTTCCATCACGGCCTGGTTGGTGACCTTCATAGCCTCCTGGACGCTCTTGCCCTTTACCAATTCCGTGGCCATGCTGCTGGTAGCCACAGCCGCGCCGCACCCAAAGGTCTTGAATTTCACATCCCGGATGATCTGATTCTCATCAATATCCAGATAAATCCGCATAATGTCGCCGCACTTGGCATTTCCCACTGTCCCCATCCCGCTGGGGTTTTCGATCTCGCCTACATTTCTGGGATGTTCAAAGTGATCCATAACTTTTTCCGTATACATATGATTTCTCCTGTTTGTTTTCTTTCTTGTCATCCTTGCGCCATGTCTATTTCCTGTCTTCTGGTCTCCGAAAATATACGTGACTCCGGATACCGTCCTTTTCAGATGCCCAAAAATCCTACCGCTCCTGCTTCTTCATAAAATCCTCATACAGCGGCGACATATTTCTCAGCCCCTGCACAATCTCCTTGATGCTGTCCACCACAAAATCCATCTCTTCCTTCGTGTTTTCCTCACTCAGAGTCAGCCGCAGAGACCCATGGGCAATCTCATGGGGGAGGCCAATGGCCAGCAGCACATGGGATGGGTCCAAAGAGCCGGAAGTACAAGCCGAGCCGCTGGAGCCGCAGATCCCCTTGCTGTCCAGCATAATCAGCAGAGACTCTCCCTCAATAAACTGAAATGCAAAATTGGCATTATTAGGCAGCCGGTTGGTACGGTCGCCGTTGATTCTGGTATAGGGAATTTCCTCCATAATCCGGTCCATTAGATAATCCCTCAGTTCTCCCTCACAGCGGGCCCTCTCCTCCATAGCAGGCATGGCAAGCTGCGCCGCCTTTCCAAAACCCACGATCCCCGGCACGTTCTCCGTGCCGGCCCGGCGCTTGCGTTCCTGCGCGCCTCCATGCATAAAGGAACGGATCTTCACACCGGTACGGATATACAAAAATCCCACGCCCTTGGGCCCGTTGATCTTATGCCCGCTGGCGCTCATCATGTCAATATGGAGGGCATCCACATCGATGGGAAGATGCCCGTATGCCTGCACAGCATCCGTGTGGAACAGAATGTCATGTTCCCTGGCAATCTCCCCGATTTCACGAATCGGCTGTATCGTGCCGATCTCATTGTTGGCGAACATAATTGAGATCAGGATCGTCGTGGGGCGAATCATTTTTTTAAGCTGTTCCAGCTTTACCACCCCGTTTTCATCCACATCAAGGTACGTCACCTCAAAACCGTGCTTTTCCAAGTACTCACAGGTATGCAAAATGGCATGGTGCTCGATTTTGCTGGTGATAATATGATTCCCCTTTTCCCGATACGCATCCGCCGTCGCCTTAAGCGCCCAGTTATCCGCCTCCGTGCCGCAGCCGGTAAAATAAATCTCCCGCGCCTGGGCGCCGATGGAACCAGCGATGATCTCCCGCGCCTCCTGCACAGCCTTCTTCGCAGGCGTAGAGAAATCATATACAGAGGACGGGTTGCCATAGAACTCCGTGAAATAGGGAAGCATCGCCTCCGCCACCTCCGGCCTCGTTCTCGTGGTCGCGGCGTTGTCCAGATAAATTATCTTTTTCATCTATCAAAATCCACCTTTCCGGAAATATTTTTTGCAAATGTTCCTGACAGCACAAAACTGCCTGACTGATACACTACTATCATATCACTTATTTCATACTATTTCAATATGAAATAAAAAATCCTGCCAAAATCCTTGCTCCAATTGACATCCTTTTTTCGTTACCGGCAGCCTCTTACAAAAATGGCATCACCCAATTCGTCCAGAGATAGCTAAGCGGCATCACAAGCGCCATGGCCGGCAGCATGTCTGCAATCGGAAAATCCTTAATCTTCGCCATCCGAAGTCCCGTGGCAATCAGGAGAAATCCGCCGCATGCCTTAAAATCCGCTACCATAACCGGCGTGGTCAACGGCAGAATCCATTTCGCCCCATAAAACAGAATCATAAAAATCACAGTCTGAGGCACTGCCACCAGGCAGACCACTGCCCCTAAGCTGCAGGCAAACACTGCAGCCGTAAACAAATCCAGTATGGACTTAGACAAAAGAATCGTACTGTCGCCAGTCATCCCCGCATCCAAACAGCCATAGATACCGGTCCCGCTGGCACAGAACAGCACAATTGCCGTCACCAGCATAGAGAGGGACTCCTCCTGGGAGAGACCGTTTCCGCTTTTGTCCGCCATCAGCTTTGCAATAGGTTTTTGCATCAGCGCTCCGCCCTTTTGAATCCAGATTCCCAGATGGCATGCCATGCCCACACAGGCCCCCACTACCAGAGCCAGTATCACTGCCGGCATGTTCTCCATCTGATTGATGGAACTGATTCCCATTCCCATGGCGCAGACCCCGAAAACCAGGGTCAGGCTGTCGGCAAAATCCCGGGACATCCAGTTTCCGGCAACCGCCCCAAAGATTCCTCCCATCACTACTGTCAGTATATTCACAATCACCCCAATTGCCATTGTTTTGCCCCCTTTACTCTTTAGTATCATGAGTTGGTATCAGGTTCTGCTATTTCCTGCTATTTGTTATTATAATCGATTCTCACTCTATTGACAACCAGAAACCCCATTGCTGACAGCTTTTGCATCATCTTACGCCCGTACTGAAAAAACGCGCTAACAGCGCGTTTTCCCGGAGCATTCTTATTAAAGATCATTCAAATCCAGATCCATCATACTACTGATAAAGTCTTTCTCTTCCTTCATAAACCCTGTCATAACATCCGCCATATTATCCATCACCGGCTGCGGATTCTGCGCCACAGAAACAGCCGAAACCATCGCCGATACGTCAGGAACGGGGACATTCTCTACCACGGCCGACCGTGGCTTCAGCTGATTTACAATGTCCGCAAACATCTCCTCTGTAAGAATCACATAACCCTGCCGCAGCATCTCCTCCAGCCGCTTTCCGTCACCGCCGGAGAACCGCCTCGCCTTCTGCTTTAAAAATATACGGACCACTCGCAGCAGGTCACAAAGCCTTCCATAACTGAATCCTTCTGTCATCTCTGCCATGTCCTTATACTTCAATCCTGGCGCCAGTAAAATCTCATCTCCAAACATCTGTTCTATACAGGTCTTCCTTTCCCTTTTATCCGGAAGCCTGATCTGACAAGGAATCATCACTTTCTCCAAAAATGGATGAACGTCAGAAAACTCTTCCACTATCACCAAGATAATACAGGGAATCTCCCTCTCCTTCAATGTACAAATATACTGGTTCAGAACCCACATGGCTTCTTCCTGACCAGCCAGTACTTCCAACCACTCCAACAACAGGCAAACCCCTCTGGCATCCTGCGTATCAGCCTCCGAAAGAATCTCCTCAAAAAGTTCCTCGATCCCCCCCGGCGTTTCTGCCAAAACCATCCCAGGAACATGGATAAACGAATATCCCACGTCAGAAAGTTCCTTGGCAAAAGCATGCGCCAGAGTGCTTTTTCCGTTCCCCGCCGGTCCGTACAGCAAAAAGGCATGACTCCTGGGCACCCGAAATCGGGCATCCAGATGCTCCTGCGGAATGCATCCCTGAAACAAAGTTTTCCAGTATTCACACCCATATAAGGCATCCAGGCCATAAGAAGGCACAAATCCCTTGTAAGATTCCAGCCATTTCCCCATCTCTCACCATTCCTTATACTTCATCCATATTTCTCTTGAATTTCTCTTCCCACTCATCCAATTCCCGGATAATGTCTTCCTTCGGCGTAGGAAGGCAGTTCTCCTTGGCCTGCTCAAACATCTCTCTGGTCAGCCGGTATCTTCCGTCCTTAAGCGCCTCCAGCGCCAGATCCTCATTCCTGTAAATCTGCATTACGTCTTTTAACACCATTGTCTTGATTCTGGACACCAGCCGCTGGATATCACGATAATTGTAAGTATCCGTACAAGATGCCATATCCGCAAAGCCATACCCCTCTTCCAGATGAATAATAGAAGAAAAATGGTTCTCGAAAGAAAATGTCCTGGCCTCAGCATCCGGAAATGGTACGCGTACCAATTCCACCCGGTCCAGCATAGCATTATCCACCTGATTCGGATAGTTGGTGGCTCCAATAAAAATAATCGGCTGATCGGAACTATTGATCCGGTTATACCCTGTCAGAAATGCAGTAGTCAAAGAAGCGGCATACTCCGGCAGCAAAGGCTGTGAACGGTTTTTACACACTCCGTCCACCTCGTCGATAAACACGATGCAAGGCGCATTTTTTTCCGCCTCCTCGAACAGTCTTGTGATAATTTTTTCCGCCTCTCCCACAAACCGGCTAAGAATATCGGAACCAGTCAGAGAAAGATATTTGTAATTCTGATCCATCAGTTCATGGGCAAATGCCTCGATAATATAAGTCTTGCCACATCCCGGCGGCCCGATAAAAAAATAAGAATGTAGTTTTTTCATCTTCAGGAAATCCTTCAGCCGGTTCAGCTGAGAATCAGCAATGCATTCCTTTAACTGTTCCTTTAACTCATTCATGCCAGATACATCAGCAAAAGAATGTTTCGGCGCCTCCTTAAACCAGTTCTCCACTGGTGGCTCAAAGGAATTCTGCTGCTTTGCCGCCGAATTCCCCACACCTTTATTCCCTGAAGCCGCATTCTTTCCTAATGACGAATCCTTTCCGCCTTTTTCTGACCGCGCCCGAGCCTCATTTTCCTGAATTTCCTTAAACCGCTCCGGATTGATAACACGCACAATATTTTTGATTCTCTGATTCAGTTCCTGAACTTTTCTCTGCTGATACAGCCGTTCCTCCCCTACGCTCATCTGCGCCATCTCATAACGCAGGCTGGCCGCCTTCTGCAGATAAATGCACTCATCCTTGGACGGCAGATTCCCGTTTGCAGCCAGAGTGTCATCCGCCTTTTTCATATAAGCCAGGCAGAGATTCTCTCTTGCCTGCATTTTCTCAATATAGCTATCCATCCCTCTGCTCCCCACTCTACAGATTCCGCATCAGTTCATCAATATCTGCCATGCTCTGATCCAGATCCAATTCTTCACCAGATTCCCTGACAAAACTCTCGCCAAAAGGCAGGACTTCTTCCATATCCATGAGGATTCCGTCCTCCATATCAAGGCAGGAATCCACACTTTCCCCTTTTAGCAGACGTTCGATAATCTCATCCTCCACCAGTGCATCCAGAGGCTGCTGGAACATATTCTGCATGCCGCCCTCATCCCGCTCTGCCGCCTTGTCCAGTTTGCGGATACCGGCATTCAGCTTGTTGACTTTCACCTTTTCTGTCTTACCGGAAATCCGGTTCATAAGCTTTAATACTGACCCCATCTCATTCATCGCCTTGCACAATTCCTGAAAAGACGTAATCTCCCGCAGACGCTCCTGGGCCCTGCTGATGATTGCCAGAGAGTAATAAGCATTTTTCAGATTAGTAACAGCCTTGGGATTGTCCCTCTTCTGTGTTCTGCTATGCCGCAGCGCCCGCAGTTCCCGTTCGATAATCACACGGTATTTCCTCTGCAGCCCTCTCAGGCGCACCCCCGCCTCTGTGATCAGATGATCCACATCCGGTTTTTCCTTTTTGGGAAATAATGGTTCCTTTTTCATCACTGTATCCTCCCTTTAATTATGAATCATCCGAGAATTCTCTATTACCGATTCCTCATTCATTGCTTCCTGCTGCCGTTCCTGCATCAACCTCATACCTTCCTTACAACCCTCTTCTTCCCGCTTTATTTCCTTCTCCATCTCCTCATATTGCAGGATGGTGTTGATAATATAATCACCCATAATCGGGGAAGAGAAAATCTCTGCAATCGCATCCCCAAACCGGTCGCTCAGTTCCTCCAGCTTCCCAATCTGTCTTTGCAGATCCACCAGATGATTCCTGAACTCCGCCTCATGCCGGATCACATCGTCAATCATCTCCTGTTCCACTTTCTGAGCCATCTCCGTAAGGGCATTCTCCTCACTCCGGATAATCTGATTGCAGGATACGATCGTGGTTTCGTTCATTGCCATCTGCTGCTTCAAAGCCTTCAGATTATTGTAGAGTTTTACAACCTCCTTCTGTTTTACAACCAGATTGTAGGCATCTACATGAATATCTTTCACACTGTCTCCATACTGATTGATCATCTCTACCAGATGGGGATTCCTTTCTGCCTCTTCGAGTACCTTCTTTCTCGCCTTTTCAAAATCTTTCTTTACTTTTTCGTGTTGGATCTGCTGCTGCTCAATGCTTCGCCGCCTCTCGTCAACCTTTTCTGAATACTCAACAATAGTCCTGTATTGGCCCAGTCTTTTTTCCCGCTCCTCCATAATTTCTTCCACACGTTCCCAGTCACCGGAAGGAACTTGTTCATGTCCTTTTCCCACTCCGTAAATCAACGCTTTGAGAATCCGGTCTGCCGTATCCTGTCTGCCGTCTCTTACTGCTATATCCAAATGCTGTGTCAGATGAACCATGCTTTTATCCAGGCTGCGGGTGTCCAGAAGGGAGACCGAAGCCCGATCCAACCGGTTCACCAGTCCACGGATTACCATCTTATAATTATCAATAGCCTCCTTGGGAATCCGCCCTGTGCCATCTGACAATATCAATGCCTGCATGGCTCCTGTCAAGGTTTCCGAAGCCTCGCGGATCGCCGCCGCCTGTTTTTTCTCCTCAGAGGGAGTCACCAGTTCTTCTTTTTCCCCTTTCCATGCGCTTTTGACCTTATCTAATACACCCATCTTTTTTCCTCTCTTTCCCATTCCCTGTTATATACATCTATTGCAAACGCGCTCTAGTGTACTGACTCATTTACATTTCGCCAAATGAGTCAGTACACTAGCCTCCAAAAACTGCCATAATCAGCCACATGACCAGGCATATGACCAGCGTCGGCACCATAGACATCAATATGGCCAGCACAAAAAACACAAAAAATTCTGCTGCCTTAAACGCCCATTCCATACCGCCGGCAGGGACCGGCAAAATATGAACCCCGGCAAGGTAAAAACCAATAACTGCCAAAAGCAGATTAAATACCAGCGTGACGGATGTGTTTCTCACAAAACCATCATATCCAATCCTGCATATTGCAAAAACATTCGCAGCCAGCAATATCACATTAACCACCAGCTCTACCTGAAAGATCTTCCGACTGACCCATCCATCCAGTGAAAACAGGAAAAACCATACCAGAATCCCTCCCAGAAACATCAAAAAAGCCGCAATCCCAGATAGCGGCCCTGGCCGATATGACGAACGCGGCTGGGCAAAGCGCAGATTCAAATCTACCGAGTGACGCACAGGCCGTTTCATTCCCACCACCTCCTATCCATGATACACTACCAAGGAAAACGGCTGGGAATATGTATGGCTTTCCTTATTTCCCAGTACCAGCCGCGCTTTTAATCCCTCCATCAGCAAAACTCCGACATGGCAGGCGCCGGTATTCGACGGAAGCCTTGCCTGCAATTCATAAGCGTAACGGATACCGTCTTTTTTCATGAACGCATTGACTGTAATCATTCCCTGATCATCAACCTTTGTAAAATCAATGTCGCTCCACAGCGGTTCCCCTACCACAAGTTCATCTGCCTTAGCCAGATCTATGTCTGCAATGTTATCCTGTTTCAGTTTATGATTCTCCACCACATAACTGTAGGAAGCAATTCCGATCACAGCTCCGCCCAGCCATTGCTTCATATATTCCTTCGCCATCTGCCGAACCCCTTCAATCTCAACTGTGTTTCCCTCCACACTCTGGATTACCGGAAATCCGCAGATTGGGCACTTCGCTCTTCCCTCCTCCATCTTTGATTGGCAAGCATAACAGATCATAGGCCATTTCCTCCATTTTCAAACACTTCTTTGCGGTTCTTTGCAATTTTTTTCTTTCTGCCAGAATAGCTTTTTCGCCCATTAGCCCAGTCTTTATGTGTTCTCCAGCTGTTTGTTCTGGTTCTGGAATTCCTCTGATCCCTGTTCAGATAATTCACAAAATTATCTCCTGTCATCCCACTCGTTCTTTGCCTCATATACTCCTTCGCCATCTGCCGGATTCTCTCAATCTCATCGGCGTTTCCCTCCACACTCTGGATTACCGGAAATCCGCAGACTGGGCACTTCGCTCTTCCTTCTTCCATCTTTGATTGGCAAGCATAACAGATCATAAGCCATTTCCCCCGTTTTCAAATACTTTCATTACTGTACAGTAACACTTCTGATACTGCTCCAGATCCCTCTCCAGATTGTCCATGGTATCCCGGAAATATTTCTGATACCGGAACAATTCTTCCCTCTCTTCCTTTGACACAATGCCAGACAAAACAGACAATTCTTCTTCCAAAGAATCTCTGGCCTTCTGCATTACCTCAAGCTGCGCACCGCTGGCCTTCAAACGTTTCTCGTAAGCCTCTGCTTCCAGGCTCTTGAACCACTCCTCCAGACTTTCGGCTTCTTCTTCCTGATTCTGCACCTGGACCTGCAAATCCCTTTTTTTACTGCGCGCGTCCTCAATTCGTTTCTGCAGTTCTTTCAGCGCCAGTTCCGCGTTCTTTTTTTCATTTTCTTCCTGCCAGGCCAGTTCCTGAATGTATTTGTTCTTCCCGACCATATCCTCCTTCAGCCGCACCAGTTCCTCTTCCTTTTCCTGTACTTTCTCTTGCAGCTGCTGATATTCTTTTCTGCGGACCTGCGCCTCCTGTTTCTTCTCCTCATACAACGAAAGCAGATTTTCCGTATCTTTACATCCGAGGGTTTTCTCAAGCATATCAATCTTCTCCAAAAGGCTGCGTCTTAAGGTATCCGAATGCTGAACCCGTTCTCTCAATTCCTTGTATTTCTCCTCCGTCTGGGCAAGCTGTTTTTCCACCGCTTCCTTCTGTTTTCTTATGTCCTCCAGCCGTCTGTCTGACTGTTCTTTCTCTCTTTTGGATTCCCCCAGTTCCCTCTCCAACTGCTCGCAAAGCTGTTCTTCTTCATCACGGCTGTCTTTTATTTTTATCAGTTCTTTCTTTAAAGTCTCCTTTCTGGCCAGAAAACCTGGTATCTCCAACTCTTTATAGCTTTCCAGTTCCTCCTTCAGCCTATCGCACTCCTGTTTTAAGGCCGCTTCCCGTTTCAGGCTTCCCGCCAATTCTGCCTTTTGGGCCTGCATGCCTTTTTGCTGCTTCTCTAGTTCCCGGATTCTCTGTTCTGCCGCTCCCAGTTCTGATTCGCTCTTTTCCAGTTCCCGAATCACCTTTTGAAGCCTTTGATTCTTTTCCTCTTCCACGGAATCTGCCGGAATCTGTCCCGCCATACGCAAAAAGGTCCGGCCCATCCAGCAGAGCCTGGTTACCGCCACATCCTCATCGCCGGCCGGAAGCTTGTCAACCGTGCTTCCCCTGGCATCCTTGATATCCGCACACAGATCATAAAAAGCATTCAGCACATCCGTCATAGTAAAATCCTGACGGGCAGTCAACGCTTCCATCGTCGTGTTCATCCTGTCAAATCTCATTGCCGTCTCCCATCCCTTTTCCGATGCTATTTTTTGCTGTCTGCGAAAGGCTGTCCCGCATAGGTCACCTCAAACAAATCGCCGAATTTCGTCAGTTCCACCTCATGATCCTCCTCTCCAATCACTCCTTTTAAGACATCGTAATCATGAACATGGATGCTGACCACCCCTGACGGATCAATAGAAAATCCCACAACGGCGGTGTGGTACTGGTTCTTCACCACATTTGCCAGTTTTTTGGCAAATTCCTCTTTTGCCAGTGCAAAACAGGCCGTCCTGTCATCATGGCCGAAATTCACCAGGAATTTATCAAAACCTCCCGAAATCGCCTGAATCACAAAAATCTCATTGTCCACACTCCCTCTTGCATAATATACCTTGTGAAACTCAATATCCTGCTTGTAACGAATCGCATAATTCAGGCAGACTTTTTTGTTGATATCATAAGCCCATACCCCAATGGAATAGGCCGCAGTATTGCGGATTCCGATGACACCGGCAGCCAGCAGGGCCGCGCCCAGAGAAATCGCCCGCTCGCAGTCTGCCTTATTTAAAATGATATTCTCCCGCCGTTTATCATAGAGGCTAAAACGGAATTTGTCCTCAATCTGCTTCTTTACCAGATAAAAATTGCCGAAACCTCCTACCAGGGCTATCTTAAATGTGTCCTGGCCGCCATCCATATACCGGATATTCGCCCTCTGCATAAACTGAATCATTTCTTCCAGCTTTTCGTTAAAAATATCACGAATCGTATCATTGTATACTTCCAGAAGAAGGCCATAGGAAATCTCCACATCTTCTCCCTTATACTCGATCGTGGTAAATTCTTCGTCGTACAGTCCATCAATATCATCAAGGCCATATTCCTCAAACATGTCCCGGATCCGTTTGGTTCCGGTTTGGAGATCTAGTTCCAGGGAGTCCACCGCCCGAAAGTATTTCCCATCACGTTCCGGCTTCTTTCCGCCCAGAATATCCGAATTTTCAATCGCCCGCGATACCACGGTCTCCATGTAGATAATCCCGGCTTTCCCCACTTCTCCTTCCACGTTCTCACCGGCGCCCGTCCGTTCCAGTACCTTAATCTCCGCAAAGCTGTTCTCTCCGTTTTCTTTTCCCGCGGACACCTCGGTGAGTGTGATATCCAAGGTTCCGCCGCCATAATCCACTAGCAGGATATTCCCCTCAAAGTCTTTTCCTGTACTGGTATTAAAATTATGTACAAAGAAAGCGCTGGCAGCCGCCGGCTCACTGACCACCTTCACTTGCTCCACAAAATCCAGGCTTCTGCAGATATCCCGCACAATCGTCCTGCCATCAAGAGTCCCGATCCCATCGCTCCAGACCTCCGGTACGCCTACTACCAATGTTCCGATCCGGTCCTCATGCATATCTGCCAGAACCTGTCTTAACACTGCTCCGATGAACTCTCTGGCAATCTGCTCCGGAGTATTATTCTCATCGAATCCCCTTGCCTTCAGCTTTTCCGGCTCCGACTCCGTAAGCATCATCTTAAACGCCTTGAATACAGTAACCCCCTTTTTTCCGGTCTGTGTTTTAGCAGCCATACCGAACTCCATCGGTCCTTTTCCCACGGAGACAACCGAAGGGATATATGGCATACCCTGGCTCAGGCTCAGTGCTTCCAGCATGCGGCTTTCCTGTTTATACACTGAAACCGTAGTGTAAGTGCTCCCAAAATCCATTCCGATATTAACCATTGGCCAGCAATTCCTCCTCTCCGATTTCCCCCTGATACGTTCCCTGTTCCTTCTGCAGCGCTTCAAATTCCCGTTCCAATTCTGCCCATCCTTCTGCGGACATCCACTCCTTCATACCGGCATTTTCCAGTTGAATCTGACTTTCCTGAGATGTCTCAGACAGTTCTGCCATCAGCTGCTGATTCTCCTGGGACGCACTGCGGATCAGGCTGGAGGTATAATCCATCGTCTCTTTTAAATGACTAACATTCCCTACCGCCATACTGCTGATGGCCATCTCCAGCTTCTGAATATTTTCCCGGCACCGGCTCATCATAGTCTGCTTAGATGCCCGCAGATATTTAAGATTGCGGATATCGTTTTTAAGAGCAATAATCTCAGACTTTTTGGCAGCCACAGTCTGAAGTCCTGGGGAGCCTCCATCCTGTCCGTTAAAATGCTTTTCTTCCCACACTACCTGAGGGTTTCGTTCTTCAAAGTCGCGCAGCTCCTGCATGCAGCCCTTCATCCGGCTGCCATATTCCCGAATCCGTTTGCAATCCTGTTCATAGGCCTGTGTCATATCATAAAGTGTCTCTGCCGCCCAGATCGCCTCCTGGTACAGCTGTCTGCGCGTATCGCCCTGCTCCTCTGACTCCTGTCCTTCCGCAATGGACGGACACACTCCATACTCCAAGGCAGAAACTGCTTTCTCCATCGTCACCACATCTTCCCGCAAACACGCCCTTCTCATGGCATCCATACAACGCTTTGTATACTCCTCTGCCTGGGAATCCATAAAAAAAAGCCCCGGTTTCTGAAGATCTTCCCGAATTCGTTTTAACTTTTCTTTCATCATATCTGCGGAAAAACTTTCCGCTTTCTCCAGAACCTTTGTAAGAGAAAGCTGCTCCAGCCGGGACAATAGCATATTGTCTTCATAGATCAGCCGCAGCCAGGAATCCAAAGAATAGTTCTTCGCAATCCATCTGTCCAGAGAAATCTGCTTTCCCATACCCTGGCGAATCCTTTCAATCTGCACATCCAGTTTTCCCAAAATCGACTTATCTGTCAGGCTACTCCGTATCCGGCTCATCAGACGCTTTCCGTTTTCCGGCAAAAGCGCGCCTGCCTTCTCCCGAAATCCCGAAGAATGATACCAGCCCCAGATAAAATCCCCGTAATCGCAGGCCTTGGCAAATGCTTCTCTCCGTCCGGGAGATTGCTCCATCAGGAAGCGGGAAACCATATTGTGGATCTGCTCCCTCTCCAAAGCATTTAAAAAACTGACCCTCTGTCCCAGTTCCTCCTTCAGGCATTCATAGACCTTTATATTTTTATGAGACTCAAAAATCCTTTGGATCTCCGGAAACAATTCTGACCGGAAAACCCCCTCTTCATCCGCCAGATAATTCAGGCTCCCATTAGCCACCACCGGCGCCTGAATCAGGATGAGATGTCCCCGGCTGTAATTTTTCTCCGACAACCTGCAGACAGCAGAAACGATATCCGGAAACCTTGCGATGTCACTGAATGCCTCAATCGTAAAGACAAATGCCAGCTTTGCCTCTTTTTCCTTTTTCATCATCTGGATCATCTTCAAAAGCAGCTGGTCATAAGCTTCCACTTCTATTTTCTGACCGGCTCTAAAACGGCTTGCGCCCTTGCCTTTGAAAAAGTCCAGGATACTCTGTTTTTCATATTTTTCATAAATCTCCAGCGAATTATCGTCCGCCGCCACCAGATCATATCCGCTTTCATCTCCAGAAATAAAATAAACTGCGTCATATTCCTTCCCACGCAGTTCATAATACAAATACTGGCGCAGATTCAATTTAAAAAGGCTTTTCGTGTAATAAGTATCCTCATTGGCAAATACCAGATGGCACAACCCTGCTTCTGAATCAAATTTTCTCATGTCTTTTCTCCGGAGTTTATAATGACAATGCTGGAAACACGCCTGTATACCAACATATTGTTTAATTATACCATGAATTTTTTATAGATGATACCGTCCGTTTTAATTTTTTTGTTTTTTCATCCCCTTTTTTATCCTTCTTTCTTTTGTCCTGATTCTTCTCAAAATCCCCGCTGAAGAAACCGGAAATACACCAGGCCGATCCCTTATCTTAATTGCCACTTTTCTTCTTTATCTGCCGTATCTCCTCCTCAATCTTTTCCAGTCCTTTCTCCTTTTTTTATGTTGTTTTCATACAAATACTTCTCGCCGGCAGAAGTGCTGAGAAAGCCAAAACACCCAGAAAAAGCAATGATATAAGTTCCTGCACCAAATATTCCAGCCGAAAATTCTCCCGCCGTTAATAATACCGTGAAAATAATCACAGCAAAGGCAAACAAAAAAAACTGCTATGACTCTATAAATATTTCTGTTTCGCTGTTCCCATGCCAGCCAATCGGACTGCAGTTTCTGAATAGCTTTTTGAATCTTCTCTTTTCTCCAGTACAGCAAGCTTCACCTTATCTGTTTCGGACAATAGCGTCTTTTCCTCCGCATCTGTTTCTTTTTTCGCCTCTTTCCTTTCATCTGTATCTGTTGTCTTGTTCACATCTGCCTTCTTGTCTGCACCCGCCTTCCTATCCACATCTGCCTTCCTGCCTGCGTCTGTCTTCTCATTCGCGTCCGCCTTCTTATCCGCATTCCCATTCACGTCCGCCTCTTTGAACCCAAGCAGCTCCCTTTCCAGACATTCCAGCTGATGCTCATTTGGCCGATAGCAGAAAAGTATCCGCTTCCTGCATCGGGAATGCACATTGAGGTTCCCATTCCATAGATGCCGGATTTCTTTTATATTAAATTCCATAACGGCACAGAAGCCTCCCGAAATGTGCTTCCACATCCTTACTGTATTCCCGAAGAATTTCTTCACAGATGGCTCTTCCCATCTGAAAATCCCCTTCCCGACGATAAAAAGTCACCTCATCATACCTTTTCTCTGCCGGCCTGTAGGGAACTGCAATCTCTGCCTTGCAGCAATTACACCGGATTTTTGACATGCTGGTATCCGCCTGTATTTCAAAGCCACAGATCATGCAACAAAACGTAATCTTCATAATCGTTCATCCATTTCCATCTTCCTTATCCCCACCGCGTCCCTGCCAGCATCAGGGTATCTTCCTTCACATTAGACTTGTCAAATCCTTGGATATCCAAACAAAACAGACTGATGCAATTATAAAACATCCCCCGCATATCCTCCACCTGGCTAGTACAAAAACCGCTCACATCCAGTTTCAAAAGACTGGTGCAGCCATAAAACATATAAGACATATCCCTTACCTGGGAAGTATCAAAATTCCGGACATCAAGCTTTAAAAGATTACTACAACCGTTAAACATACAGGACATGTCCGTCACCTGAAACGTGTCAAAATCCCGGATATCCAGTTTTGTCAGACTGCTGCAGCCGTTGAACATACAGGACATATTCACAACCTGAAAGGTCTCCAGATTCCGGACATCAAGCTTAACCAGTCCACTGCAGCCATCAAACATGCAGGACATATTCGTCACCCGGATAGTCTCAAAATCACTGACATCCAATTCAGAGAGATTCTTACACCCCGTAAACATCCCCGACATATCTGTTACCTGAGAAGTATCAAACTCTCCCACATCCACCCTGCGCAACGCCTTGCAGTCCCCAAACATAAATGCCATATTCGCCACACCAAAGGTCTGAAAACAGTGATTGAAACAAATTTCTTCCAGACAGGTATACCCTCGAAAAAGCCCGTAACAATTCCTGTTGGCCCGGATTTTCCCTTCTGCCGCCACATACAGTTCATACTTTTCTTCATCTGGTTTTACCCAGGCTATCACGCTTTCATCTTTTTTTGCTGAGACATCCCAGCTGTCTGCCGGCTTTTCGGCCAGACTTGCAAAAAAGCAGATCCGGCGGATATCCTGCCGCTTAATTTTGCTTCCCAGAACCCAGGAACTGTTTCCGTCTGCCATCAGAATATTTTCTTTGGACTCTCTGCCGTCATTCTTCTTTTCCCACAGACGTCTCTCAAAACTTTCCAATCCCGACTGGTCTGGTCTGTAAAACAACAGGATTTTCCCTCCGTCAGCAACCGGGTTTATCTGCCATCTCTGATCAATCTGCTCTCCCATCTGGCGGTACACAGCCCGAGTCAGGGCATCTGCCAGCTCCATGGCACAGAGATAATCCGGCTCCTGCAGAATCGGCCTTTGCCTCCACTGGCTGCAATCCGGCTCCCATTTTAGAGAGATCGGATTTCTCTGATACCGCACCCCATAACGGCTCAGGGCACGCCCAAAATATGCCTCCGCATCCTCTCCGCCTTCCCGAAGCAGTTTATCATAAACTCCCTCAGCAGCCGGAAAGTCTCCGCTCTGGCGCAGATAATGAGCCATGTCATAACGTTCCCCTTTTTGCTCACATCTGCATGGCACCGCAATTGCAGAACCACAATATCCGCACTTCGCCACGGAAAATTCTGTATCTGCCTCCACCCCAACCCCACAGACAGCACAACGCAATATGCGCACACTCATTCCTTTCTCTCCCCTTCATTCCCTGAAATTCTGTCCATTTTCCTCTTCCTGTTTTTAAATTCTCCGAACCACCCGCGCCGGCACTCCCATCACCAGCGTGTGATTCGGCACATTTTTTGTCACCACAGCCCCAGCCCCTACCAAGGCATACTCTCCTATGGTGTTTCCACAGATAATCGTTGCATTCGCACCTATACTTGCTCCCCGTTTCACCAGCGTCTCCCGGTATACCTTTGACTCGCCCGAATGTCCCGCACGGGGAATCCGTTCATTGGTAAATACACAGGACAACCCGCAAAACACCTCATCCTCCAGCTCCACTCCTTCGCAGATGGTCACATTATTCTGAATCTCCACACAATCCCCGATCTGTACATTATAAGAGATATTGACATTCTGCCCTAACACACAGTTTCTGCCGATCCTAGCCCCTCTCTGGATATGGCAGAAGCGGCCGATTTGCGTGCCTTCTCCTATCTCAACGTTATCATCCACACAGCTGCTTTTATGTACAAAATAAAGGTCTTTCTTTTCACGTTCTGACCCAAGCCGCAAAGACCTTTCAAACGTTTCCAGCTGGCTTTCACTTAACCTGCAGAAAAAAAGAAATTCTCCTGTAACCGGCAGTTCATCTGAAACCTCTCCGATAATTCCCTCATCAGGTTTTGTCTTTTTCTGCCACACAAAGTCAATCTGTTCTGCAAATTTTCTGTATATATGCCGTGCCCGTTCACCGGCAAACCCCAGCGCTTTCAGATAATCCGCGTCTTCACGGATCGGCGTATTCTGTGACAGATAACAATCCGGACGCCAACGCTCCTGTTCCTGATCCTTTTTATATTTTACGCCATAGCGACACAGCATCCTCCCAAAATAGGCTTCCGCTGCTTCTCTATCTTCCGACAGAAGTTTATCATAAATTTCCAACGCCTTCTCATAATTTCCTTTCTGCCGGAAATAAGTCGCCTCGTTATAAAAATCTCCGTACTTTTCCAGATCAGGTGGAATAGCCGCCACCACACCGCAATGTTCACAAAGCATGGAAGAAAAGCTTCCTCCCACATACATAATACATCCACAAACAATACAACGATATACAAGCATACTGCCATCCCACATCCTTCAAGATATTTTCTTACGTAATATTATACCGAAAAAACATCACGTTGCAAGAATATTTTGTCAATTATTGTCGTATTTTGTCTTTTTCCTCATTCAAATACCTCACCCCACCCCCCGCCTCCCATACCCCCATCTTCCACCTGGCAAGGCAAAGTTCCATGTTCTACCACCCTGCTTTTCCCAATATATTGTAATAATTTCGCATTTCCGGAGACGCTATGATTTCCTTGTCCGAATTATCTCCCAAAAAACGAACCTTTCTCACCGGTACCATCCTGCTTACCGGCACCGGCCTGGTTTGCCGGGTGCTAGGTTTTTTCTACCGTATTTTTCTTTCCCGGACCATTGGTGCGGAAGGGCTTGGCATTTACAACATGGTGCATCCCATCTTCGGCATCTGTTTTGCCCTCTGTGCCGGCTCCGTCCAAACTGCCCTTTCCCAGCATATCGCCTCCCATATTGCCAGAGGCCGCTCTATTTTCCGCACCGGCACGGTTATTTCCCTGACCATGTCCTTTGTGCTGGCCTTTCTGATCTGCAGGCATGCAGAATTTCTGGCTGATGTTATGCTGATGGAACCACGCTGCGCCCCCTACCTGCCGCTAATCGGAATCTCTGTGCCCTTTGCTGCTTTTCATGCCTGTATCAACGGTTATTATTACGGACTGCAAAAATCCCAGGTCCCCGCGTTTTCTCAGGTGGCAGAGCAGATCGTGCGCATGGCGGTAGTCTTTTTTATCGCATCCTCCTGGCTTCATTCCGGCCGTACCATCACGGTCATGCTCGCCGCCTACGGCCATCTGGTCGGAGAAGTTGCTTCTGCGGCGTTTACCTTCCTCTGCCTGATTCTGTTCCCTCCTCAGACAAAAGAGATTGCCGCCGGCTTTCTGGCCCCCGGCACTGCCGCGCCGCTGATGGCCCTGGCTCTTCCCCTGATGGGAAACCGCCTGGTCCTCAATCTCCTGGCCAGCGCGGAAGCAATCTGGATTCCCAGCCGTCTTCAGATGTCCGGACTAAAGAGCAGTCAGGCATTTGCTGTCTACGGAGTTTTGACGGGGATGGCACTGCCCTTTATCCTCTTCCCCTCCGCCATCACCAACTCCCTGGCCGTACTCCTTCTTCCAAGCGTAGCCAAGGACCAGGCAGAAGGCCGTAAGGGCAGCATCGCCGCCAGCATTTCCCTGTCTCTGCGTTACAGCCTGTATATGGGAATCCTCTGCATCGGCATTTTCACCCTGTTTGGAGAAGAACTTGGCACGGGTGTCTTCCACGACCCGGATGCCGGACGTTTTATCCGGATTCTGGCCTGGCTCTGCCCATTCCTTTATCTGGCCACTACCATGGGAAGTATCTTGAACGGCCTGGGCCGGACCCGGACTACCTTTTTGCAGAACACAGCCTGCCTTTTGCTGCGTATCGGCTTTGTCCTCTTTGGCATTCCCTTATTCGGCATCCTCGCTTATCTGTGGGGAATGCTAATCAGCGAACTTCTTTTAGCGCTTTTCCATCTATGGTCCTTAAAAAAGCTGATCTCCTTCACCTGGAATGCCTGGGAAATGATTGTCAAGCCTGTGTCTCTTTTGATGATCGCCATCGGAATCCACTTTTTTACGCTGGACCTTTTCCCGGCCTCCGGCAAGCTGCCGCTTTTTGTGGAAACCGCCATTCAAATCCTGTTTTTATGCTCTTGCTATGGAGGACTTTTGCTGGTCTTTCATTTTGCCGGAAAAAAGGCGCATCAGCTGCTCCGCTGCTGGAAAAACGTTATAAAAGACAAGGACTCCGTCGATATATAAGAAAAAGATAGGAGTAAAGGATAAACCTATGGAGATTAAGATTACGTCCGGATACCGTTCTGATAAGGCTTCCCCGGCCTCTTCCAAAACCGTTTCCAGACAAAAATCCCAGGAAGGCAAACATACCGCCCGTCTGGATACTTACGAACGTTCTGCCGACCGTTTGCCGGCAAACCACATGACGTCTGCCTCCAAAGAAACGCTGTCTCTGACAGGCGATATTTCCTTTGGCCAGACGCTTCCGGCCACGGACCCGGAAGCATTAAAAAAAGATGGAATCGACTGGGACTCCATCGAACGTTATTATGCCATCGGCGTTACCTTGGATAATGCCGACACGCTGGAACGTTCCGCTGACCATATCGCGTCCCTATACGTTGCCGCCAAACATACCATACAGCAAAAATATGCCGGCCAGGAGGACAAACTGACAGAAAATATGAACCGTCTGGACTCCCTGCTTTCCCGGGCAAAGAGAAAAATGGCTGACTCTTACAAAAATACCGTGGGCGCTTTCTTTGACCGCACCGAAGGCAGCGGCCTGGGCAAAGCCTTGGGTGACAGCCTGCCTGCCGCTATTGACAAAAGAATCGAAGGCATGGAAGCATATGCCCAGGAGAACGGACTTTTTGACGGGGAAAAAGATTATGCCATGATGGAGTTAATCCTACAGACACACGCTCTTATCGCGCGGGAAAAGGGGGAATCCCTGGGCCGGGACGCACAGGAAGCCGCCTCCGGGGAGAAATCGGAAGGTTATACGATAAAAGAACTCCAGTCCGCCGGCTTTGTTGCCAAGACGGCCCTCAAAATGAACCCCCAGGAACTGCTTTTGATGAATGATCAGGAGGTGGGTATCCATCTGGCGGTGCGTTATATGAAGATGTCTCAGACACTGAATCATTTTGGAATGAGTGAAGAAATGTCCTCTCTGCTTCTGGGAAGCTTTCAAACATGGCTGAACCAATATTCCGGCGGCACACTGACCGACCCCCAAAGGTCCCTTGCCCCCTTTGAGTATGCAATCAAGCAGTATCAGTCCTCAGCCAGCATCTCGCAGGCATTAGAAAAAAGCGCCGGGAAATATCTGGGAAACGCATTTTTCTCAACCTTTCATAATTTCGGCGGCGAAATCCGTATGAGCCTTTCCACCCGCTATAACCTGGAACTCAGCCAGTTTGCGTCTGCCCTGGAAGACAACAGCCTGTACGATCTTATGCAGTCCATCAGCGGAACCGGAACCCATACCACCTTATATTACGCTTAAGCCTTTCGCAGGGAGCCGCAGGCCGGCTCCCTGACTTAATGCAGCATTCTCTTTTCTAATTCCAGAAGCCAGATCTTCTTATCTATCCCGCCGCCGTATCCGACCAGGGAACCATCCGCTCCGATCACGCGATGGCAGGGAATGATAATAGCAATCCTGTTTTTATTGTTTGCCATTCCCACGGCCCGAAAAGCCTTCGGGCTGCCGATCCTTTCCGCTATCTGCTTATAGGAACAGGTTTCTCCGTATGGGATCTCCTGCAACGCTTTCCAGTCTTTGATCTGAAACTCCGTGCCATGAAGGGAAAGCGGAAGAGAAAATTCCCGCCGCGTCCCTGCAAAATATTCCGTAAGCTGACGCCGCGCCTCGGCTAGTAGAGGGGTTTCCTGCTCCCTGACATCGCTTTCTGTACTGCTTAACCCCTCCAGGGCGCCCAGATATACGTCGCAAATCCCGGCCCCATCCTCCGCGACAGAAAGAGTTCCTATGGGAGAATCCATCTGAATTCCCACATAATCCCTTTTTTCTTTTGTTTTCTGCATCATTTTGCCCCTTTCTTAAAAACCTATCCTTCCTCCACCCAGGGCGTCCCCAGATTATAATAGGAAAAAATCCCCTTGGCAATCACCCGGCCGGCATCATCTGTGATTTCCACATCATATACCCGGATTTTCTTTCCGTATTTGATTTCCTTTGCCGTCCCGATCAGCTTTTTGCTGCCCTCCATAGCCGCTGACAGATAATGGAAATCCCCGGAAATCGTAGTGATACGGGTTCCCCTTGAGGCCGCCGCCGCTCCTCCGATGGTATCGGCCAGGGCAAAAATACATCCCCCATGGACAGACCCGACCGCATTCTTGTGGCACTCCTGCAGTTTGATCTCTCCCATGGCATATCCAGGCCTCATCTCCAGGGTCCGAATCCCCAAAAACGCCGCGAAATGATTGTTCTCATCTCTGTACCTCATAATTTCCTCACATGTCATTTTCCTCAAACCTCCATTTTCTGCTTTGGCTTTTTGTTGTCCGCTGCCCTGCCTGTGCAGCAGGCAGCAAAGAAAGCCTTGTTTTATCTGGTCGACTCCTTCTCCACCATTTCATACCCCATCTTAATTTCCTTCATCACGCTTTCCCCCTTTTCCAATATCTCCAGGAGAATGGACGCTGCCAGCCTGCCGCTTTCCTCATAAGAATAACGAATGGTAGTAAGGGAGGGCTCCACCACCTGGGAAAGAACCGAGTCCCCATGCCCCGTGACCATGACCTCCTTTGGTATCCGGATGCCCTGCTCCTTCAGATACTGCATTGCGCCGATGGCGATGGAATCCGTGGCGCAGACGACCCCATCCAGCCTCCCCCATTTGTCAAACAATTCCTTCGCTTTCTCATATCCGGATTTCATGGTAAAATCCGCAATCACAAAATGTTTCTCCAGTTCCTCCAGGCCCGCCTCTTTTACCGCATCACAATACCCCCGGTACCGGTCCAGGCCCGCCGCCCGATCCTGATGAAACACACTGATAAACCCCAGACGCCTTCTCCCTTTTTCCAAAACCAGCCGGGTCATATCATACAGGGCATGATAATCGTCGTGATAAACGCAGTAATATCCGGATAAAAGCTGCCCGGCCAAAACCACAGGGACCTGCATGTTTTTCAACGCTTTCTTGTGGGCGCTGCTGAACACGGTGGCAATAAAGATCACGCCGTCTACCTGCTTCTCATTAAAAACGGAAAGATATTCCAGTTCCTTTGCCGGACTGTTCTGAGTATCTGCCAGCAGAAGCTGGTATCCTTTTTCATTGAACGCCGAGAGAATCCCTGCCACCATATTGCCTATGGCCACGGCAGAATCAATCTTCGGCAGAATCACCCCGATCAGTTTCGTCTTCCTGGTCCGCAAGGTCTGGGCCTGCAGAGACGGCCGATATCCGGTCTCCTCCACCACCTGACGGATCTTCTCCCGCTTCTCCTCCGATATGTATCCATTATTAAAATAACGGGACACGGCAGCGCTGGATACGCCGGCCCGTCTGGCAATTTCTGCGATATTCATGGTTCCTCCGTTTGTGCCTGTCTCACAACAGATCTTTATGCTTTTACCTGCTTTAAGGATACGGGAATTTTAAAAAAACGTCAAGGGCCACGGGAAAATCCCACCGCAAAAGATTATGGCCGAAATACAAAAACCGCAGGGGGCGAAGAAGAATCCCTCTTCTTTGCCCCCTGCGGTTTTTCTGACTTGAATTACGGAAACCCCCTCTCTATGCTTCCATCACCACAAGCTTCTCCATCAGTTCCGTCTTCCCTGTCTTCTCCACCTTGCAGGCGGAATAATTGTAGGTGTTTGCCACCAGGACCGCTGTGGTCGCGCTATAGCCTGCTGCCTTGATTTTCTCGATGTCAAAGGTCAGAAGCTTCTGCCCGGCCTTCACCTGATCGCCCATTTTCACAAACAGTTTAAAACCATCGCCTTTCATATTGACCGTATCCACTCCTACATGAATCAGAAGTTCCAGGCCTCCGGCCCCTACCATCCCGATGGCATGGCGGGTATCGGTAAGCGACGCGATCTCCCCATCGCATGGCGCCACCACAACACCCACCTCCGGTTCAATCCCCACGCCGTCCCCCAGCATACCGGAGGCAAAGGTCTCATCCGGAATAGCATCTCTGCCGATGACATTTCCCTTGACTGGCGCATACAAGGTGTTGGCTTCTGCCTCCATCGGAGGAATGGCAGCCAGCAGTTGGTCTATCATCCGATCCTCCCCTTGGTTCTTATTTTCCTCAGCCTTATTTCCCTGACTGCCATTTCCTTTTTCCGTCCCGGTCTGCCCCTGGGACTTACCTGCCACTTCTATGCTGCCTGTTCCTGCCTTTCCCGATTCTCCCTCTTCCTTCCACAGCGTCCAGGTCAGAATAAAAGACACCGCAAAGGCCACTGCCAGGACAACCGCATACTGGGCCGTATAATCCAGGTAATCAGAAAACCCGGAAGCCCCGTCACTCCATAAGAGGTTGCCCCGATGCGGAAGATGGCTCCCAGCACGGCGCCGCAGGCTCCCCCTGCCACGCCGCAAAGAAGAGGCTTCATAAACCGCAGGTTCACCCCGAAAATGGCCGGTTCCGTGATTCCCAGGGCGGCAGATAAAGCAGAAGGAATCGCCACGGATTTGGTTTTGTGATTCTTTGCCTTCAGTCCCACTGCCAGGCAGGCCGCGCCCTGGGCAAAGTTGGCAGCCGAGGCGATGGGCATCCAGGTATTCAAACCATCTGCCGCAGACAACATGCCGGCCTCGATCACATTGTACATATGGTGGATTCCGCAGACCACCGTAAAGGGGTACAGGCCTCCCATAATCATGGCTCCGATCCCGTGGCCCACGGTGATAATCCACTGGGCAAAACTTAATATGTCATTCTCGGCCGTAGAAAATACCGGCCCGATCAGTCCCAGGGTCAGAAACGCCGTAATCATTACCGTACACAAAGGCGTCACAAACAAATCAATCATCTCCGGCACATGCTTATGGAGCCACCGTTCCAGATGGCACATGATCCACACGGCAATGATCACCGGAATCACATGCCCCTGATAGCCTACCTGCCGAATGGAAAACCCGAACAGGCGCCATACCGGAATCTGAGACGGGTCCATGCCTCCCACTGACCAGGCATTGATCAGATTCGGATGAATCATAATCATGCCGATGACGGCGCCCAGAAAAATATTTCCGCTGAACACCCCCTTCACCCCGTCGATGTTTTCCAGCTTCTTCCTATCGATTTTGCTGTTGTCCACCGTCACCAGCCGGAGCCTGGTGGCACAGTGGGCCGCACTTACCAGATTCTCCCGGCCCCCAGATTCTCAAAAATCTCCTTTGCACACTTCCCATAATCCATAGCCATGCCTTTGCTCTCCTTTTCCTCCTTGATCTTCTGATGCACTCTGCTATCATGTGCGCTTTGTGAAATCGATTTCACTTTATGGTTCGATTATACAAAATTTCCAATTCCTTGTAAACCGTCACAATCCATAAAAATTCTTTCTTTTTTTAGTGATTATGCTGTAATCGATTTCATATCGGGTGCACTTCTTATCTTACCCGCTTTCACCTATGGGGGATTTCCTGTTTTCCAGTCTCATCCGCAGAGTCCATGCCTTACAAACCCCCGGTACAAACCATCCTCGCCCACCGCCGGACATACATCATCCGCCAGTTCCTTGATCGCGCTGCTTCCATTGGCCATGCAAATACTTAAACCCACCGTCTTTAACATCTCCATATCATTCATACTGTCGCCAAAGCCCACCGTGTCCTCTACAGGAACCCCCAAAAAGCTGCAGACCCGTTCCACCCCTTTCCCTTTGTCAAACTTCCGGTTTATCACCTCGCCGTTAATAAATCCATACCGGTCCGGCTCCTGGACACATAGCTGGAATTCCTTTTTCAGAACCTGCTGCGGCTCCTCCAGCTGCCCGGCTGATTCCGCCATAATCACAATCTTATAAACCGGCTGCCCCTGGTATTCCGCCATGGGACGGATATTTAAAGAATGCTCGATCTGCCTTCTCCAGCGAAGAAGTTCACTGTTGCTCCCCTCATTCCCATGCTTTTCAAGAAACTCCTTAAATCCCTCATCCGTGTAGGACCCATTCATGCACTCCACGGTCCTAAAGACCCCGTTTTTCCTCAAAACCTCCATGGCCGCCGCCTTCTGCCCCTCCGTCATCGGACAATCATAGATCACCTGATTTCCAAAGCGGATATACCCTCCGCAGCTTGCCACTACCCCGTCAAAGCCAAAGGGCAGCAGAGGAGACAGCATATCATAATTCCTTCCCGTACACAAAAATACATAATTTCCTTTTTTTTGCGTCTCCCGGACAGCCTCTATGGCCGAACGCGGCGGCACGTTGCTCCCCGCCTCTGTCAAAGTCCCGTCAATATCCAAAAATATAATCTTTCTCCCCATCTCGTCCTCCTTATATTTTTTGTATGCCTCTTAATCCGCTTTGCATCATTTAATGTGGAATCGATTTCATATGAATCATACCATAATTCCACTTCTCCTGCAATCCCTTTTGGCCTGTAAAAAATGGATTTCTTATCAGTCCGGTGACGGAGAATTTCAACAAAATAAGGGGGCGGCCCCCCAAGGCGCCGCCCCCGCCGCCATCCAAAGACAGCAACAGTTCTTATTCCTCTTCTCACCCCAAGTATCTCCCCAAAATCGCCAAGAACAAATCAATATCAATGGGTTTGGCAATATGGGCATTCATACCGTTCTTCAGGGCCGCCTCCTTATCCTCCTCCATGGCATTTGCCGTCATGGCGATAATCGGCATACCCCTCACATCTTCCCGGGAAAGGGCGCGGATGGTCCGGGTGGCCTCATAGCCGTCCATCACCGGCATCTGCACATCCATAAGAATTGCATCATAATAATGCTCCTCTGACTGGTTCACCATCTCCACCGCGTCGGTACCGTCGGGAGCCGTCTCCACGACAAACCCGGTTTCCTCCAAAATGGTTTCCGCAATTTCCCGGTTCAGTTCATTATCCTCCACCAGCAGAATCCGCTTGCCGCCAAAATCTGCCTCTGTCCAGGACACTTCCTCCTCCCTTTCTATCAGGTTATTGGCCGCCAGCAGGGCAGACTTCAAATCCGACATAAACAGCGGCTTGGCACAGAAAGCGCTAATCCCCGCATGCTTGGCCTCCGCCTCAATCTCCGTCCAGTCATAGGCCGTGAGAATGATAATAGGCGCCTCATGCCCGATAACATCCCGGATACGCCGGGCCGTCTCAATGCCGCTCATCTCCGGCATCTGCCAGTCGATAATGTAAGTGTGGTAAGAATCCCCATGGTTGTGGGCGCTCTTTGCCCGGTAGACAGCCTCCCTGCCGGAGGTGGTCCACTCCGCCCGCATGCCGATCTGCCCCAGCATCTGCACCACGCTCTCACAGCTGTCGCAATCGTCGTCCACCACAATGGCCCGCAGTCCTTCCAGTTCCCTGATCTGCGCCGCATTTTTCTCCATATCCTGAAGCTTCAGGCTCAGTTCCACCCGGAATTCACTGCCCTTGCCCTTCTCGCTGCTGACCGTGATGACGCCGCCCATCATCTCCACAATGTTCTTGGTAATGGCCATCCCCAGCCCGGTGCCCTGTATGCCGGTTTTGGTGGTGCTGGCCTCCCGTTCAAAGGGTTCAAAAATATGCTCCACAAATTCCGGCGACATTCCCATCCCTGTGTCCTTGACAATAAACACATAGTCCCCATAACCCCGGTGGAAGGTAGTCTCCTGGACAATACGGAAGCTGACCGTTCCCCCTGCCGGGGTATATTTCACCGCATTGCTCAAAAGATTCACAAAAACCTGGCTCAGCTTCAGGGAATCCGCGATCACATCCTCATTCGTCACGCCGAAGGTATCGATAAACAATTCCAGCTGCTTGGACTTGACCTGAGGCTGGATAATGTTGATCAGGTTGTGCGTCAGTTCGGAAATATTGCATTCCTGCTCCTTTATCTGAACCTTTCCGCTCTCAATACGGCTCATATCCAGAATATCATTAATCAGGCTGAGGAGATGGTTGCTGGAAGATAATACTTTTTTCAGGCACTCCTCCACCTGCCGCTGGTTGTCCATATGGCTGATGGCGATGGTGGTAAATCCAATGATGGCATTCATTGGCGTACGGATATCGTGCGACATGTTGGAAAGGAATGTGGTTTTGGCGCTGTTGGCATGCTGGGCCTGCATCAAAGCCTCCTGAAGCGCCTGGGTCTGCTCCCGCTGCCTCTGAACCTGGGCCGTGATGTCCTTGGACACCACCATGACCATCAGATCCCCCGTATTGTCATCCCGGGTCATAATAAAGGACTGGCGCACGCACATCTGTTCCTCAGCCGAAACCCGGCCCCAGTAATCCACTGTGACTTCCGACTCTCCCGCCTCAAAGCACCGCTTCAGGTTCTCCAGATTCACCACAGCGCCGTATTCCTCCAGAGACTCCTCCAGAATAAACGCTTTCCATTTCTCAAAGCACATCGAAGCCGGGCAGGGCGCGCAAAGTCCCACCTTCTCCAGCAAGGAAACCTGCTTTCCATCTATCATACGCACAACGTCGTTTTCCACCAAATCCCGTGTGAGATTGAACTCAAAGGTACTGAAAGCGCTTGAAGTAATGGCAATCCGATACTGCCGCTCCTTGCGGTTGGCCAGGGAAATCTCCGCCTGGACCTGCAGCTCCCTCTCCTTCAGGGCGGTAACATTCTGCCGGAGGAACAAAACCTTGCTTGCCTGTTCCCCCTGCCTCTCCAGGCAGATAATATTGATATGTTCCCAGAGCGGCTCCCCGTCCTGCCAGGTCTGGTACTCATACTGGATATCCGTGTTGTCGCCTTCCAACCCCCGGATTACTTCCTCCCGCTCCAAAAACTTTGCATACTCCTGCCGCTCTCCCTCATCCGCCACAATCGCGCTCAGATATCCTATAAAATCCTCATACCGTCCCCGGACAGGAATCTTCTGGTCCTCCGCCACCGTTCCTGACAGATAAGAATAGGAATCTTCCTCTAAATCCGCCAACGCAAAACGTGTGAAAAGGGTACTCACCCCGTTGATCACATAACCCATCTCCCGGTTTTCCTTTTCCAGCTGCCTCCTGGCCCTCCGGTTCCGGATCAGCAACGCCACTATGTAGACGGCAAACAGGCCGATCAGAATCGTCTGCAAAATCATGCCGATATAATTGGCATCCTGAATCATGTGCTGGGTCACACTTTTAGGAAAGGTCTGAACGAGAATATATTCGCTGTCCGGCACACGGAGCACACACAGATTATCCGTATGGCTTCCCGGCGCACAGATAAATCCTTCTCCATCCGAACCGTTTTGGAACACCTCCCTGGCATTCTTTGCAGTCTGGGAATCAATGACGCCGTCATTTTCCAATGCTTCCAAAATAGGCTGGTCATATTTTTCTCTGGGAGAAGCCGCCATAATCTCCCCTTCTTCGGTACACAGAAAAACCTCTGCCTCCTCGCCAAAATAACTGGCAGCCAGCATTTCCCGAAGATAATCCTCCGCAAAATAAAGTCCTAACAGCACCCCGTAAATCTCATCCTCATGACGAAGAGGCGCATAAAAAACCATGGTAGGCTTATTGGTAATCCGGGATTTCATAACAATCTCGCTGCCGCTCTCCCCCCGTATGCCTTTGATAAAAAATTCACGATCCATGCTGTTGGAGGTAGTCCCGTCAGAAGCCAGATTAACCCCATTCTGGTTACTAAAAGTCATGGAGTCAAAATCCGAGTTGTCCTCCAATTTCTTAAGCATATCCGTGCTAACATCCGATTCCATTAATGTCATGCCCATCAAATAGGCATAATTGCCCACACGCCTCTCGGCGTTGAGCAGTTCACCGTGAATCCGCAGCGTGGTCTGCCTGGCAGAATCCATCGCATAATTCAGATTACGAATCTCAATCCGCTTACTGTTGGTCGTCGAGTACCATCCGAACAACAGGCAGATAGCAGCCAGCAGCCCCAATACGTAAAGCACATTTTGCCAGGACTTTTTTGTCTTGTTCATGGCAAGCTTCCCCCTCTTTGTAATTTCCTTTAGAGTTATTCTATCATTTTTTATTTAAAAAGTACAGAATTAATAAGCCTGTTGCTCCTTATGTTGTAGCAAATACTCAATAAAATATTTACCGGCAATAGGCAAACTGCCCCTGCCCTTATCCCCGATGGCAAGGGTGCGGTATAACGGCGGTTCCGCCGGCAGGCACACAATATCAAAATCAGCCCGCCGCAGCAGCTTCGCCGCCTTTGTAAAACCGCCATTCCCGGCAATCTTCTGCAAAGCAAGATAACGGTTCACCGGTCAATCACCGTTTCTAATTTTATCATTGAAATCATTTGTTTCCCTTATTTTAAGACATGGGAAACCGTACTGTCAAGTATGGCAGCACACGGGCATATCAACGAATCCGGCAAATAATAGGAGGATTTATTAAAATGAATACTTCAGAAAAAAGAACCGATTGCCGGCAAACGCCTGTTCGCCGGCAAAATCAGACTATAACAAAGGAGCCGCCGGCTTTGTCACTTTCGGCGGCTCTATGGACAATCTGGCCGGATGAAATAATTAATTTGACTGCTTCTTCCGGTATTGCGGCGTCACATCCCGGCCCAGGTCCGCCAGCATTTTCCGGTCGCTGCGGATTGTCGCACAGGCGGCAGTGGTCAGCATGTTACCGGTGATGGTTGCGGATGCACCGGACTGAAAAGCCATCTTGCCGTCTTCTGTCAGCAGTGCACGTCCTGCGGCAAGGCGGATATTGGCAAGAGGATTGATGTAACGGAAAAATGCAATCGTCCGCAAAATCTCATCCTCTGTCAGACGCGTTTCGTTTTCCAGGGGCGTGCCTTTAATCGGCATCAAAGCATTGATCGGGATAGAATCAATACCAAGTTCAGAAAGGCTGACTGCCATATCCAGCCGGTCTTCCCAGGTTTCCCCCATACCGATGATCCCTCCGGAGCAGGCGCACATTCCCTCTGCCTTCACTTTTTTGAGCGTTTCTATTTTCTGCGCATAGGTATGTGTGGTACAGATATTCGGGAAATTGCGTTCAGAAGTCTCTATGTTGTGATGGTAGCTGGTAACACCCGCCTCATGAAGGCGGTGCAGTTGTTCTTCATCCAAAAACCCCATGGAAGCGCACAAGTCAATCTTGCATTCCTTATTCATGGTTTCATAAGCGTGAATGGCCTTCTCGAATTCCTCCCCTGTCAAAGCAGTCCCGGAAGTAACAATGGAAAAACGGTCCACGCCTTCGCTTTCATTTATCCTGCAGGCATTTACAATCTGTTCTTCTGCAAGAAAGCCATAGGCCTCACAGTCCGTGTGATTATGTACCGATTGGGCACAGTATTTGCAGTCTTCCGGACAGCGGCCGCTCCGGCCGTTGATAATAGAGCAAAGGTCAACCTTATCCCCGATAAAATGCTCCCGGATTCTGTCTGCTCCCTCACAAAGTTCTTTTAAATCGCAGGTCAGAAAAAAAGAAAGATCCTCTTCGCGGCCAAGCCGCCTTCCGTTTATAATCTCCTGTGCCAAAGTAAGTAGGTCCATATCACGCTCTCCTCTAAACAATTGAAATTTTTATTCAACAAATCAACTGACAATAGTTTATCAGAAATACAAGAAATGTCAACCTGTAATGCTTATTTTGGTTGACATTCCTTTCAAAAAACCTCTTCCTTCCGGAAAACCCTTGCAGTATAATAATACCATCCGGAATCCAAAACAAACCAAACATCAAAAGGTGACATTTTATGAAAAAAACAATTGCCATTCCCCTGATAATCCTCTGCACCCTGCTTCTCCTTGCCTGCTCCCATCTTCCGGGCAGCCTCCAAAAGCCTTATTTCCCGGAAGAATATCAGGTAAAAAACCAAACCGACGGAAAGATCAGCACATTCGGCCTGAATATCGCCCCTGCCGATGAAATGGGCGGCCGGGTCGTCGACTGGGTATCGGATGTGACGGAAAAAGAAGGGTTTCAGCACTTCATCTATTCCGACCCGGATTCCTGGGATGTTTATCTCTACTATCCGAAAAACCAGGCGGAAACACAAATGCTGACCAACGAGGATGTTGCCGTGGAATATTCCGATCACATCTTGCACGTATATGTGACAAGTCCCCAGCTGGAAAATGTTTCCGCCGGGGAAGATAAGAAGTGGATCCTGCATTTCGCAGCGCCTGCCTTTGGGGCATGGCCGTCGGAAATCCGCTTGTACTGGGATGGCAGCGAGATTATATGCGATTCCACGACTACGGCCCAGTAACCTCGTTCCGGTACCGTTGCCTTCCCAATCGGGATTCTGTCCGCCCGTTTACTTCTCGTACAAAAACTCCTCCGGCAGCGTAACCTTGAAATCCACAGCCAGATTCCGGAAATCCTCCGGCATAATAGTCTGTCTCTTATTCGGCTGCATGGACAGCATTTTCACCAGGATCTCTGCGGACTTCTCCACCGTATGCATCAGCCCGAAGGTAAGATCAAAATCCTCCCCGGAAGCGAACATCCCATGGTGGGCCCAGATCGCCACATCGTATTTCTTCATCAGTTCGCTGGTGGCCACCGCAATCTCCCTGCCTCCCGGCACCATCCAGGGCACAACTCCCACACCGTCCGGGAATACCACCGGGCATTCCGTAGCCATCTCCCACAGTTCCCGGGTAAACACCTTATCCTCCAGAGGAAGCACAAAGGTCAGCGCAATCACATTGGTGGTGTGAGCGTGATAGATGACCCTGTGTTTTCCGCCGGAAGCAAGCATTTTCACCTCATGGTTCATCAGATGGGAAGGCAGTTCCGACGTAGGCCGCCCCCCGTTTGCCAGGCCCCAGACAATGCGGTAATTCTCCCCTGTCTCATCCAGTTCGATCATGCAGACGGAATCCTCCGGGTCCAGAATCACATTGCGGAAATATTTGCCGCTTCCCGTCACCAGGAAATACTCCTTTGCCAGCTTGGGAACCGAGGTGCCGATGGGTTTCCACTCTCCAGGCATAAAGTTTTCTTTCACCTGGTCAACCTCCTCCGCTTTAACGCGGTAAGAAAGATTCCCCCCGTTTCTCTCATGCCATCCCTGCTCCCAGCCGTCATTGGCCATGCGGATAAACCCTTGTACAAATTTTGCCTCTGTCATTTTCATTGCTTCCTACACTCCTTTTCTGTTTTGTTCCTTTTCCGTTTCCCTTCAGGCCCTCTTCGCCAACACCTCTGCCTCATAACGCTTCACTTCGGCAAACCATTCCTCTTCTGAGGTACCGCAATTTCTGCAATACTCGCTCCACACATCCCCGAAAGGCAGAACCTTTATCGCCTCCTGGCGCACCATCAGTTCCGTCCAGTTTCCGTCGTCCTGAAGCTTTTTCAACTCTTCATAAGGAGTGCAGAGCGCAGAAAGCAAAGCCTTCTGCCAGCTTCTAAAACCCACGGTCCACGCAGAAATCCGGTTGATGCTGGCGTCAAAATAATCCAGGGCCATATCCACCCGGTCTAAGGCGTCAGACCGGACAATCTCCTTAGCCATTTCCCTCGTCTCATCATCAAACAGCACCACATGGTCCGAATCCCACCGCACCGGCCGGGTGATGTGCAGGGCAATCTCCGGGAAGAAAGCCAGCAGGGCCGGAATCTTGTCGGAAACCACCTCCGTGGGATGATAATGCCCGTTGTCCATCAGAGGAAGGCATCCCTCATGAGTGGCCGCAAAAGACAGGGCAAACTCGGCGCTTCCCACCGTATAGGACTCCACGCCGATGCCAAATACCTTCGATTCCACACAAGGCTTCACCAGCTTCGGGTCATGGGGTTCAGCGATAATCTCCTCAATAGCCGCCCGGTAACGCTCTCTGGGCCCTAACCGGTCAGCCGGAATATCCTTGGAACCGTCGCCGGTCCAGATATTCATGACACAGGGGACTCCGGTCTCTTTGGCGAAATACTCTGAAATACGGATGCAGGCTTTCCCGTGCTCAATCCAGAACCGCCGTACCTCCTCATCCGGGCTGGAAAGGGTCAGGCCGTCCTTAATCTTGTCATGAGAGAAAAAGGTAGGGTTAAAATCCAGCCCCAGCCCCCGCTCCTTGGCAAACTCCACCCATTTGGCAAAATGCTTCGGCTCAATCTTGTCCCGGTCCACAAATTTTCCGTCTTCAAAGATGGCATAGCTGGCATGGAGATTCAGTTTCTTTTTTCCCGGCGTCAGCTTCAGTACCTCGTCAATATCTGCCATCAGTTCCTCTGGCGTCCTCGCCTTCCCCGGATAATTGCCCGTAGTCTGAATGCCTCCGGTCAGCGGCCCGTCATGATCAAAGCCAATCACGTCATCCCCCTGCCAGCAATGAAGCGAAACCGGAATTTCCTTTAACCATGCAATGGCGGCATCCGTGTCAACGCCAACCCTTGCGTACTGTTCCTTTGCTGCTGCATATCTCTCTGCTGCTGTCATTTTTATTTCCTCCTTCAATCATTCCTGTTTTTTGACATCCGTTTATTTCCACCGCCCCTGAGGCTCATAGCTTTCAATCTCAAAAGACTCAAACACACACTTCCTGGCCTCGGAAAGTCCGGCAAACTCCCCGTTTTGAATCATCTGAGCCATCAGGTTCCCCACCGCCGTGGCCTCTTTGGGGCCTGCATAAACCTTCTTTCCCGTGGCATCGGCCGTCAGCTGGTTTAAATAAGCGGCGTTAGAGCCTCCGCCGATCACATGAATCCGGCTAAAGTGCTTTCCTGTAACCGTCTCCAGCTCCTTCACCGTCTGCCCGTAACTCTGAGCCAGGCTTTGATATATCACTGCCGCAATCTCTCCCACTGCCGCCGGAACCTTCTGCCCTGTCTTCCGGCAGTACTCCTGGATCGCTTCCGTCATGCTGGCCGGCGCAAGAAAGCTGTCATCATTTACATCCACCCGGGAAGGGAAATCGCTGCACTCCGCCGCCATCTCACAAAGCCGGGCAAAGGAATAGGCATCCTTCTGCTCGTGGCGCACCGACTGAATCATCCACAGGCCCATAATATTTTTCAGATAACGGAACCGATATTCATATCCCCCCTCATTGGTAAAATTACTTTTCCTGCCCTCCGGGGTACAGATGGCCTCGGAAAGTTCCGTTCCCATCAAAGACCAGGTACCGGAACTGATATAGCAGCCTTCATCTCCCGCTACCGGCATAGCCATCACCGCCGAAGCCGTATCGTGGCTGGCGCAGAGCGTCACCTGACAGTCAAATCCCACACGGGACCGGATCTCCTCCTTCAAGCTTCCCACCAGGGTTCCCGGCATCTGCAAAGGAAGAAACATGCCCTTCGGGTACCCCAGCATATCCATCAGCCCTCTGTCCCACTGCTTATCTACAGGACTCACCAGCTGGGTGGAGGTGCCGTTGGTATATTCCGAAACCTTATTCCCGGTCAGCAGAAACTGGAAATAATCGGGAAGCATCAAAAATGTCTCTGCTCTTTCCAGAAGTTCCGGCATCTGTTGCTTCACCGCCATCAGCTGATAAATGGTATTGAAAACCTGCTTCTGAATACCGGTTCTCTCATACAGCCTCTCCTCCGGCAAAATCCGGTATACCTCCTTATCCATGCCAAGCGTCCTGCCGTCCCGGTAGCCGTAGGTATCTCCCAGTACCTGATCCTGTTTGTCCAGCAGCACATAATCCACCGCCCAGGTATCGATGGACATGCTGACCGGTATCTTACCCTGTTCCCGGCACTTTTCCATACCATTTACAATCTCTTCAAACAGGCGCCTGGTATTCCACAAAAGTTTTCCGTCCTGCTTATCCATACCGTTTTCAAAACGGTAAATCTCCTCCAGGACCATCTTTCCCTTTTCCCTGTGTCCCAGAATGTGGCGGCCGCTGGAAGCGCCGATATCCACCGCCAGATAATAATTCTGCCCCATAGTCCCCTCCTTGTGCTAATCCAGATGAAACACCGGCTGAAGGTCCCTGCACACCGGGCTGTTATCCGGATTCACCTCCATGATATCTGCCATAAAATCCCACCACTTCCGGTTGACCGGAGTATCTGCGGACCTGGCCCATTCCCCCTCGTCCTCCACCTCCAGATACCCGTAAAGGACATTCGTTTCCTTATCCAGGAAAATCGAATAGTTCTGCCCTCCATACTTATGAATCATTTCCTTCATCTCCGGCCATAACTCATTATGACGTCTCTCATACTCCTGGGCCATGCCCGGATTCAAAAACATTTTGAAACCCTTTCTCACCATCTGTTATCCCTCCAACCTTCTCTGCGGAAAAAAACGACCTCTTTCCTGTCTTCGCAAAACCAATTATAGCGAAAACGAAAAGAGGCCTCAATGCCGTTTCTTGACTAACAAACTGACCGCATTTTCCACTCAAATCCGGATTCTTTCATCCCTCCTATGGCTCACCCGATACTTTCCCGGCGTCATGCCATACCGTTTTTTAAACTGCCGGTAAAAATGGCTCTGATTTTCATACCCGATATTGGAAAGAATCTCCTCCACCGGAATATCCGTCTCCACTAACAGCATCACCGCCTTCTGGCAGCGCTTCCGTATCAGAAGTTCCTGAAAGGTGAAGCCTGTGTCCTGCTTGATCATCTTGCTTAAAACCGACAGCGATTGATGAAAGTCCTCCGCAATATGGCTTAAACTCGCCGTCCGGTATTGTGTGTCAATATATTTCAGCGTAGCCTGAATTACAATATCCCGGTAGCTTTGGGAAGAATCTTCCGTCAGGCTGTCCATATGATTGGCCAGATACAAAAACACCAGTCCCATGGAATATTGATTGATCACATCTTCATGTTCCATCCGGTTCACCATGGAACGGATCATATTTTCCATAAGATTCTCAATCCCCTTCTGCCGGCCAAGCTGAAACAGCAGATACCGGGGCACCGAGCTGCTCTGCCGGAAAATCCCCGCCAGAAAATCCACAATCACATTGCTCTCCCGCATCATCTGAAGAGGCACATCGAAAAATTCCGGCAGTGCAATAAAGTTAATCCCGATATCCTCGTATCCCGCCTTTTTCACCTCATGTTTTACCTGCTGATTCAAAAGCAGAATATCCCCTTTTTGCATCACCAGTTCCTTACCGTCTATCCAGTTGGTGATGGTCCCGCTGCACACATACATAATCTCGATATAATTGTGCCGGTGAGCAGGGAACTCCACAAACCGGCTGTGATGTCTCACGGTAATCAAATGCCCCTTTTTCAAAAACTGCTGAGAGTCAATCTCGCTTAAACCGTTCCGGGTGTAAATCTCCCAATCCACCTGGATATCCCCATCCAGATAGGACTGCTCCTCCGGTGTGATTTCTTTCAGTGCGTCTATCAGTTCCTGATCCATCTTGCTCCCCCTTTTCCTAATACCCCTTGTATCATCATATAACATAATTTTGTTTGGAATACAACCGGTTAAATGAGAAACCTCCGCAATCCTTAAAAGGCTATGTCAGCAGCGGGAGAAGGATCAATAGCCACTGATTTCGTTGATTTTTATGGATTAAAGGAATATAATGTAACTGTCCTCGTAAGAAAGGGCACAACCTGGTGTGCTGTCTGCATGATATCCGGCAAAATCTTCGCAGTATTATTTTTCATTGGCAAGGCGCAGATGAGCGGTGCTCCCGCTTCGCCGGAGCAGGCCGTGCACTAAACGGCCCTGTAATCGTATCAAATGATCGTGTATTTGCAAGGAGGTTAACATGAATTGGAAGCGGAAACGGAAATGGCTGCTTTCGCTGGCAGTTACTTCCTCTATGGTGTTCTCTACTATAGGGGCGGCAGCGGCGAATGGGCCAACCGGCCCCACAGTAACGACAGACATCAAATCAGAAGCCGGACCGGAAACCGGCGAGGCCGCAAATCCGGATACCGGAGGTGAGACAGATCCGGACACCGGAGGTACGGCAGACCCGGATGCCGGAGGTGCAACAGACCCGGATACCGGAAATGCAACAGACCCGGATACCGGAAATGCAACAGACCCGGATGCCGGAGGTACCGCAGACCCGGATGCCGGAGGTACCACAGACCCGGATGCCGGAGGTACCACAGACCCGAATACCGGAAATACCGCAGACCCGGATGCCGGAGGTACCGCAGACCCGGATGCCGGAAGTGCAGCAGACCCGGATGCCGGAGGTACCGCAGACCCGGATGCCGGAGGTACCGCAGACCCGGATGCCGGAAGTGCAGCAGACCCGGATGCCGGAGGTGCAGCAGACCCGGATGCCGGAGGTGCAGCAGACCCGGATGCCGGTGATGAGGCAGATCCGGATACCGAAGAAGAAACAAAACCAGATATCGGCGAAGATTTTAAAGAGGAGGATTCGCCTGAAGATTCCAATGACGAATCGTTTGCCGATCCCGAAGATCCTGGTGGGAAGCCGTCTGAGGATCTCATATCCGAAATACATGAACACAACTGGTCTGCGGACTGGAGTTATGACGAAAACGGCCACTGGCATGAGTGTGACGAGGAAGGATGTCCTGTGACTGGCAGCAGTGAGAAGGAGGGGTACGCGGAACACAATTATAGCGCTGACAATGTTTGTACCGAGTGCGGTTACTTTGATCCGGCTGACATGCTCGCCAGAGTAGCTACAGGGCCTGTTCCGACCTATCAGGAGGCTTACGAGGCTATGATTGCCTTAAAGGAAGAATATCCCGAGGGTATGACATGGACGAATTTTACGCCCTATGGGAATGATGGGCCTCTTGGTGATTCCTACGTCTGGAAAGGCGGGAAAATATATGGCTCAAACCGTGGCGTGGGTTGTTCCGCCTTTGCTTTCATCCTCAGCGATGAAGCCTTCGGCTCTTTACCTGCAAGGGTAATCACAAAGGGCAGTTTTACGTTTGAGGATGTGAAAGTCGGTGATATCCTGAGGGTAAATAATAACAGCCATAGTGTGATTGTGCTGCAAAAGAGCGCAGGAGGCGTGGTAATCGCAGAAGCCAACCACAACAAATCCGTTCACTGGGGACGCGTATTGAGTCAGTCGGAAGTTTTAACCGCAAGTTATATGATTACGCGTTATCCCGAGGGGTATGCCCCCTTGGATGACCCTGAGGACGAAGAACTGATACAGGATGGGAAGATCGGAAGCCTGAACTGGTCGCTGACCAATGCCGGGGTACTGACGATCTCCGGCAGAGGGGAGATCCCGGATTATTCTAGCGGCGATCTTCTGCCCTGGGATGGACACTATGTCAGCACCATTGTCATTGAGAAAGGTGTGACAGGCATAGGCGACTATGTATTTTGCAGGAGTGATGCTCTCAGTGTCTATATTCCTGATGGCGTAACGAACATTGGTACAGGCGCTTTTAATGGGGCAAAATTGATTTCTGTGACGATTCCCGGAACAGTTGCGGATATCGGAATCAATGCTTTCTCTGATTGCGCAAATCTCACTTCGGTGACGGTTTTTGAAGGAGTGGAAACCATTGGGGATAATGCCTTTCGCGGCTGTACGAGCCTGGCCTATATCGATTTCCCGGCAAGTATTACTTCGGTGGGGGCAGGAGCATTTACGAGTTGTTCTAAGATGACCCGTGTGAGATTTATGCCTGGCACAGGGACGGTAAGTCTGGGTGATAATTTGTTCGCTCAATGTTGGGAATTAACAAGCGTAACACTGCCTCAGATGGCAGACCGCATTAGTGCCGGTATGTTCGAATCCTGTTCTTCTCTCCCTTCGCTGTATATTCCGGCAAACGTAAAGGAAATCGGAGAAAATCCGTTTTCCTCATGCAAACGTTTACAAACTATATATTTCGGCGGCAGTGAGGCAGAATGGGAGAGCATGATGACGGTATATCTGAAACCGTCTCTTGAGCATACAACAGTAATTTTCAATGCTGAATTCGACGACCCCTTTGCCGAGGAACCCAATGATCCGGGAGATTTCCAACCCGACGGCGATGAGACTGACCACAAGCACAGCTGGTCTCAAAGCTGGAGTTACGACAAGACCAGCCACTGGCACGAGTGCAATGGCGATTGCCATATAACCAGCAGCAGAGAGAAAGACGGTTACGGAATGCACAGCTACGGCGGCTGGATAATTGATGTAAGAGCAACGGCTTCCCAAAGCGGAAGCAGGCATCGAGATTGCAGGGTCTGTTATTATCGCCAGACCGCTTCTATTCCTTCAACCGGTTCTTCCGGTGGCTCTTTGGGTGGCTCCTCGAGTGGTTCCTCGAGTGGTTCCAGCAGCAGTTTTGATGAATCTGACAATGAAGCTGCCACCGATGTGCAACAATTTTCAGACGGTTCCAGTATCACTACTACGACGCAGAAAGACGGAACCGTCACCAGGATAAGCGCCGATGCTGCCGGCAGGGTGGAGGCAGAAGTTACTTTGTCTTCTTCGGCAGTCAGCAATGCCCGGCTGCGCGGCGCGGCGGTTTCTTTGCCGGTCCCGGCAGTTTTGGTCGTCCGAGACTTAGCGGCGGCCCCGGCCATCACCGTCCACACCGGCAACGGGCCGGCGAAGGTGGCAATTCCTGCCCAGTCTCCTGCCCCAGGCACGGTAGCCGTTATCATCCATGAGGATGGTTCCACAGAAGTGATGAAAGCTTCGGTTTCCACAAAGGACAGTGTTGTAGCAATTCTGCCTGATGGAGTTACAGTGAAAATCATGGATAACAGCAAGAGTTTTTCGGATGTTCCCGCCGGAAGCCAGTTTGAGAAGGCGGTGGCATTCGTAACGGCCAGAGAGTTGCTCGACGGCACAACCGCAGAAACTTTTGCTCCCGATGGCCCCATGTCCTGCGCTATGCTGATGACGGCTCTGGCCCGTTTCGACGGAGCGGAGACGAACGGCGGCGCAGCATGGTATACCAGGAGCATGGAATGGGCGGCTGCACGCGGCATCAGTAATGGCTCCGATCCGGACAGCAATATGACCGGTGAGGAACTGATTACCATACTCTGGAAATACACGGGATCTCCTGTGAACGTGATTACTCCCTCCTATTATGCGGATGCAAATCCAATCAGCGATTCCCAGGCAGCCATGAGTTGGGCCATGAGAAACGGCATTGTCAATGGCTTTGAAAATGGGAACCCGGATCTCCAGGGACAAATCACCCGTGGGCAGGCGGCACAAATGATGATGAACTTTATTACAGCTTACACGCTTAATCCTGTACGGTAGCTTTTATGCGGGATTAAGAAAGGGACCAGGGATCGGTGTGATTTTATCAGTTACACCGATCCCTGGATTTTTGTTACCCTCATTTCTCCTCCAGACTGTGCACGCTTCACGGCACAATCGCTTCTTACTTCTCACAGATTCCGCATAAACGTCAAATCCTCCTTCACAAAGAGAAGGTTCATCTCCTCCCTGATCAGGCTGATCTCCCGCTTTTGCCCCTCCAGCCAGCGGCTGATGGCCTCATAACGTATCACTCCTTTTCCCAGAGGTTCCGGCTGATACTGCTGTCTCCGGTCCAGGCTGAAATCCTTGATATGGAGAACATCCACATATGCCCCAATCCCCGCCAGCCACTCGCTCCACAGCTTATCCTGGTCCGTGCTCTCCGGGAATTCCAGCAGATTGGAAGCGTCGAAGATCAGCCGCAAATGCTTCTCATCCCCCACCATCCGTACCACCTCCAAAGTCGTCTCCAGATCCGTCAGCGGATGCCAGTAAACCGGCTCCAGGGCCAGACGCATATCCACGCGGCAGGCCGTCTCCATCACCCGTTTAATGCTGTCCATCATAAAAGGCTTCCACACCCGTTTCTCCTCCTCCGTCAGACGGGGATAAGCGGTCTCCGTCCCCACTACTCCGGCTCCCAGTTCCTTTCCCCAGGCCAGACACTTTTCCAAGGTTTTCACCCCATGCTCCCGCATCTGCCCATCCGGGTTACCCAAGTCCATGTAACACCCCAGCACCGGAATCTCCACGCCGTTTTTCTCAAACGCCCGACGCACCCGCTCCAAAATTCCCGGCGTCACATCCTCATAACCGTCGATTTCCCGAAAAGCCTTCGGCAAAACCAGCTGAGCCGCTCCATACCCTTCATCATGAAGAAGGGCAGCCATCTCCTCAATCTTCCTTTTCCCATAATCATGGGCACGAACTCCTATCTTCATCTGACACCTCAGTTTTCTGACCCTAACGGTCCCAAACCATCTTCTTTGCTGCTTATTTCCGTTACTCTTTTCCAATTCGTTCCCTTTTTGGGCCCCGCTCACATCAACAACCGGCGGCTTTTTAAAGGCCTCTTCCCTGGCAGCTCCCCTCTCTTTTCGCCGCCTCAATCACTCTTTGCAGTTCCCCCGTAGACTTCTCCATATCGTCAAACTGCTCTCTCTGGCTCCGGGAACCGCTCCGCCGCCCTCCAAGTCCCAGCATCTCCCAGAGTCCGGCCGGCGGCACAAAATCCATCCCCGCCTCCCTTACGCCCAGCTTCTCCGGAAACCGTTCTGCCAGTCTCTTTGCCATATATTCTCCAAAAACCCAGGCCCCATACTCATTCGTATGAGTGTAATCCTCCGGATGGAAATAGCTGCGGCACGGCCCCATGCCCTTCTCACAAATAAAATCCACCGAAAACCCATGCAGGTCAAGCAAGGGGACATTCTCCTCTTTTGCCACCTGACGCACCGCCCGGGCATAATCCTCCAGAAGGTCCAGATACTCTCCGTCCCCGCTCCAGATATTCCTGCCCAGAGGAGTCACCAGCACCGGATGCGCCTGCTTTTCCCGGATTTCCTCCACAAATCGCCGCAGATTCTTTGGATACTCCCGATCCGCCTGCAGATGGGGCAGCTTCTGATCATTATGCCCGAACTGAAACAGGCAGAGATCCCCTTTACCGATACGGCGCTTCACAATCTCAAAATGCCCCTCCTGCCGGAACGTCTCCGTAGTCAGTCCGCAATGGGCCTGATTCTCCACCGCAAAATCCCCCTCCAGAAATGCCGCCAGCGCCTGCCCCCAGGCCGCATAACAGGCCCCGGGATGATAGGGCAATTCGCTGGCATGGTCCGTCACCGTAGAATCCCCGCACAAAAAAATTCTTGTCACCTCATCCCCTGGGGCCTCCCAGTCCGCCTCCGCCCTCACAGATCCCGGGTGTTCCGTGCAGAAGGTAAAAAACAAATGCTCCGTCTGATAACTCTCCTCCCGAAAACGAGGAATAATCTCCATCACGGACAGATCATACACCCGCTCCACACACTGGCCCCGCTTCAGGGAAAGGATTTCCCGCAGCTGCTTCCTGCCGGTAAACAGATAAAGCCGCTCCACATTCTCCGTGGCCTCCAGCCGAATCCTCACCCGGTAGATTCCGGCCGGCACCGGTTCCGACCAGAAACTGACCGGAACCATACCAAAAGGAAGAGGAGGCAGCGTCACATCAAACCCATTAGAAACCTCCGGAATCACCAGGCTGCCCGGATAACCGCCGGCCTCCCGGATAAACAGACGAAACTGATTCTTCATGACACCAATCCCCTTCCTCTCACATAAAATTATTTTCTCACCCATTCCTTTTTGGGCAGCCAAATATCATTTCAAGGCAGGCTTACATCGCCAATGCCTCTGCCAGCGCCAGAATGGTCAGCGATTGTCCGTAAGCCATAGGAGCAATCAAAATATTCTTATAATGCTCCGCATTGTAACCCATGCCGGTCCCTCCCGACACATTCAGGACCGTCCCCTCTTCATCAATATTATTCAAAATCCCCTGAATCGCCTTCTGTGCACAGGGCAGATAAGAGTCATCCAAAATCCCATAGCGAATCCCCTTGAGAATTCCCGCCGCAATCGCCGCCGTGCCGGAGGTCTCCAGATAGCTGGTATTGTCCAGGAGCACCGTATGCCAGAGTCCGCTCGCATCCTGCACTTCCTTTAGCTTTGCCACCTGAGCCTTATAAGTATCGACAATAAACGTCTTCAGTCCCGCATTCATGGTCCCTTCAAACATATCGATGTAATCCAAAATGCCAAGAGTAAACCAGCTGTTGCCTCTGCACCAGAAAATCCCTCCGAAATTATTCCTTTCATTGAAGGTCCAGCCATGGTAGAACAGGCCGCTCTCCTTGTCATACAGATACTTGATATGCATCAGCACCTGATGAATCGATTCGTCAATCCAGTCCTGCCGGTGGTATTTCTGCCCCATCTTATTCAAAAACAGCACCGTCATAAACAAGGTGTCAATCCACATCTCATTCTCATTGAGACGCACCCCCTGGCGATCCCCGTTGGCGCTGGTCACATGCTGGAAGCCGCCCTCCCAGGTACGAGGCAGGCAGCACATCAGCCAGTCTGCCCACTTCAGGCAAAGCTCCTCAAACTGCTCATCCCGATAATCCTCATTCAACTCCGCCAGGGTCAGCAGCGGCGTCGTAGTGTTGATATTCTTAGAGGGCAGTCCCGCACTGATATTATCCTTAAACCAGCGATACAGAAAATCCCGGTACTCGTCCCTCTTCGTAACCCGCATAATCTTCAAAAGGCCATACAGCCCCACCCCCTGAGGCCAGTCCCACTCATGAATCCCAAAATCCCGGCGGAAAAATCCGATCTTCTCCCCGCCCTCTGCCAGTTCCTGCTCATCCTCCGGCCCCCCCAGATTCATCAGCTTCTCAATCACCAGCCCCAGTTTTCTCTCCAGCTCTTTATTATCAATATTCTTCATTTCTCCTCCATTCTGGCCATCACAATCCTAATGCCTTCTTTATATTTCCACTACGGGTTTCTCACGCCTTTCTTGCGCTCCTCCCGCAAATCTACTATAATTATCATAACGAATCCATAACCCCATCCTCCACAGAAAGGCTTATCTTCATGGAAAAAGTAACCTACTACGGCGAAACCGACGGAATCGCTCTAGAGCAAATGGTCCGTTACGGGAAATTCGACATGCGCGTCAAACATTTTCATACCCAGTACGAAATCTTCTACATCATCGAGGGCGAACGGGTGTTCTTCTTCAACAACCGGGAATACATCGCCCGGGCCGGAGACCTGATCCTGGTTGACTCCAACCTGATCCATATGACCCGCTCCCTCATCGGCTCCAACGACGGCCACAACCGCATTATCCTCTACATCACCCGGGAAAAAATGGCCGCCTATGACAAACTCCACCCGTCCCTCCAGCTTGTCCGCTTTCTGGAAGACTATTACGGCGTCTACCACTTAGACCGGGAGCAGCAGGCTCTGATCTTAGGCCTGTTCCGCACTTTGCGCCATTTTCTGACCGACCGGGAGCACAATTACAAAACCGGCATCGACTTAGAAATCATGGCCTGGTTCTTCAAGCTGATGTCCTTTATCCGCCACCAACGCCAGGAGGTTCCCAGCGACTCCGACAATCCCAAGTACAAGGCCGCCTACGGCATCGCCGACTATCTGTCCGAAAACTGCGAACGCCCCATTTCCCTGGATGAACTGGCAGACCGGTTCTATTTAAGCAAATCCTACATCTGCCGGATATTCAAGGAGGTGACTGGCTACACCATCAGCGAATATACCAACATCCACCGCATCCGCAAGGCCAAGCGGTATCTGGAAGAGACCGACATGAGTATCTCCCAGATCGCCAATACCTTAGGGTATGAAAGCCTGACCTACTTTGAGCGCACCTTCAAGACCTACATGACCCTCTCCCCTCTGAAATACCGCAAAACCCTGAATACGGTCACCTATACCAACGTGCCCAATCCCCAGTTTTCCGCCCGGACCCCTATATAAGGCACGACCTTTTTCCAGCCTGTTACAGCAGTCCCAGCACTCCCGGCAGCCACATGGAAAACGCAGGCACAAAAGTCACCAGCATAAGACCTGCCAGCACTGCCAGAAAATAAGGAATCAGCTGCTTTATCACATCCTCCACCGGCAGATGGGCCACGCTGCACCCTACAAACAACACGCTTCCCACCGGCGGGGTGATGGTTCCGATGGCCAGGTTCATAATCATCATGATTCCAAACTGAATGGAATCCATCCCCAGGCTTTTGACTACCGGCAGGAAAATCGGGGTAAAGATCAGCAGCGCCGGCGCCATATCCATAAAGGTTCCCACAATCAGCAGAATCAGGTTGATAATCAGAAGAATCACAATCTTATTGTCCGAAATCCCCAGCAGCAGATTGCTGATCGCCTGAGGCAGCCCGGTAAAGGAAAGGACAAAGCTAAGCACCGTGGAAGCGCCGATAATCAGCATGACAATGGTAGTCATCACCGCAGTATTGGTCAGAATCCCCATGATTTCCGAAGGCTTGATACTGCGATATACAAAGACCGCCAGGACAAAAGCATACACCACCGCCACGCCGGAAGCCTCCGTAGCCGTAAACTTACCAGACAAAATCCCGCCGATGATAATAACAATCAGGAACAGGCTGGGCACTGCGTCCCATATGGTTTTCATGGCTGCCGCCGCAGTAACCTTTTCTCCCTTTATCACATACCCCTTCTTTTTTCCGTATAACAACGCTACCAGCATACACAGCCCGGCCCACAGAAGTCCCGGAATCCATCCGGCCATCAAAAGGGCTGCCACCGAGATGCCTCCGGCTGCCGTAGAATAGATAATCGGAGCCGTGGTAGGCGGAATCAGCTGCCCTACCGGAGCCGAAGCGATATTTACCGCCGCCGAAAATGTCTCATCATAGCCATGCTCTTTTTCCAGAGGATTCATCACACCGCCGATAGCCGTAGCCGCCGCGATTCCTGAACCAGAGATAGAACCGAACATCGCATTTCCCGCAACATTAGTCAAAGCCAGAGACCCGGGCACCCGTCCCAGGATCAGCAGGGCCAGATTTACCAGCCGCCTTGCAATCCCGCCGCTGCTCATAAGAAGGCCGGCCAGGATAAAAAACGGAACCGCCAGCAACGAGAAGCTGTCAATACCGCCTACCAGCTTCTGAGCCGAGATAAACATCCCAAAACTGGGACTTAAAAACATGATAATCGTCACCAACGCCGCACTGATAATGCTGAATGACACCGGCACCCCGTAAGCCAGCAGCATGAAAAACACCAGAATTAAAACAATCGCCGCCTGAATCTGCATTTATTTCCCCTCCTTCTTCCCATCTTCCGTATTTCCCTGAGAAAATGTGTCCTTCCACTCCCTCAGAAAGCCGCCCAGCCGGTTAATACAGTAAAATACCATCATCACGCCTCCCACCGGCACACAGGCATAATAAAGTTCCATAGGCATATGCAGAGCCGGGGAAATCTGCCCGGAAGAGTTCATGGTCACAATCCATCCCCCTGCAATCATCACAAAAATGCTCAAAAACAGAATCAAAATCTCAATCCCGATTTTCGCCATCAAAAGTCCCTTTTTGTCAAAAGACCGGGTCACCAGGTTGATAGACAGATGGCTGTCCTTCCCGTACGCATAGGGTACCCCCAGCATGGTCATCCAGATCAGAAGATACCGCAGCAGTTCCTCCGTATACTTACTGGGACTGTTCAGGACAAAGCGGGTAAATACCTGCCAGAAGCAACCCGCCACCATCACTGCCACCACAACCCCCAGAAGCGTCTCCAGAATTTTATTTAATATTTTCATCATACTCCTCCTTACCTTGCATACTTCTGAATATCATCATAAAGGGCCTTGTAGCTATCCCCCTTGGCACAGTAATTCTCATGGACCGGCTGAACCGCCTGGATAAATGCCGTCTTGTCAATATCCCGGTAAATCGTCACTCCATGGGTCTCTGCCTCTGCAACCGCTTCTGCCATCATGCCGTTATACAGGCTCTTGAAATTCTCATTGGCCTTCTGAATGGAATCCACCAAAAGCTGTTTCTGCCCCTCCGTCATCCGGTTCCAGGTCCTGGTGCTGACTATGTAAATGTCCGGGGAATACTGGTGCTCCGTGTAGGTATAGGCCTTCACCAGATCCTGATGTCCGTCCACCGTCAACACCAGCTCCGTATTCTCCGCCCCGTCCACGATTCCCTGCTGCAGGGCGCTGTAGGTCTCGCCGCCTGCCATAGGCACCGGGGAACCTCCCATCAATTCAATCATATCCATGGAAGTGGAACTGGGCATGGAACGGATTTTCTTGCCCTTCAGAACCGACGGGTCCGTACAGGCTATATTTTCCTTCAGGTAAAAGTTCCGGGAGCCGTTGGCATAATATCCGATGGCAATATACCCATCCTCCGCCGTAGACTGAAACAATTCCTTTACTTTCTCACTGTTCTCACAGGCCGCGTAATAATGCTCCTGGCTCTGGAACAGATAAGGCACCGCAAAAATCGAGTACTCATCCTTGAACTGGCCCAGGGTATTGGAACTGACCTTGGCCATATCCAGCACCCCTGCCTGCACCATCTCGATCTCCTCCTTTTCTGTCCCCAGCACTCCGCTGGCGTAGATGGAAACCTTCAGATTCTGACCGGGGTCCTCCGCCACAAATTCCGAAATCTTGGCGATAGACCCGGCGATCTCCGACCCGGCTGCCTGATTATGAGCCAGGCGAAGTTCCAGCACATCCCCCGATGAAGTTCCCGCTACCGAGAAAAATGTGGCCCCCACTGCCACAATAGCGGCTACGCTGGCAGCAATTCCCAGCGTTTTTTTCCATTTCTTCATACTTCTCATTCTCCTTTTCCTTCGCACACTCCTTACAAAAAAATCCGGATTTTTATAAGAAATGCACAAAATTTTGTTTTTGTTCTTGTTGTATACCGGTACTTTTTACGTATTTTCAGTATATCATATTCAAAAAGCCAATTCTCCCCTTGGATTGACGGGAATCCGGCATTTTCAAACTATATTGTACTCCTCGGCTCTGATTTTTGCAGATTTTCTATTGACAATCGTATGGGGGGATGGGGATTGTATACAATATTAGAGAAAATATAGGGGAATTGGGAGGTGTTTTGTTTCATTTGTTACAGAAAATGGAGGGGGGACGCAACCAGGGGAGGGAGTGGAGGAAGAGTCAGGGGCAGGCAAGGTTCGGCTCCCGTTTCGGGTCTGCTGTCTCTAAGGCAAAAAGACCCTGCAAAAGTCGCCGAACCTTGCCTGCCCCTGACTCTTCCGGCGACGTTGCCTATGGTTGCTGGTTGTTGGCTTTGTTATGGGTGCTTTGTAAATATTATGGGGGATGGGGATTTAGTTAATTTTGTTTTTGTTTGTTCTGAGTATTGTGATTAGTGAGGGGATATTTTGTTAGTATTGGGAAAATATCTTTTTTGCTTTTTCTTTTAGAATAGTTCTTGCTTCCACTGGCTCAATAATTTCAACATATTCACCAAAGGAAAGCAGGTAGAGGAAAGTCCAATCGCTAAGCTGGTATCGGAAGGCCACTTCCAGCGTGCCGTCATCTAATTTTTTAATGTACTTCTCTTGAAATTCATCATAAACTTTATATGCTATCTTTTCTGAAAAGTGTAATATGAATATAGGCGTATTGTATTCTTCCTTATAGGTGGGAGTAATGGAAAAATCCTTTGGCAGCTCGCGTTTAAATAATTGATTTGTAATTTGGAGTTTCCTTATGCGGGAGATTTTAAAGGTACGGATATCATTTTTGTGCTTTGAGTAGGCGATAAGATACCAGGCGTGCGATTTGAACACTAATTTTAGCGGTTCTGCAATTTGGCTGGTTATCGTCAATTCGGCATTTAAATAAGTGAAGGTAATCACATATTTATTGATTATTGCCCGTTCTAAAACTGTCATGTTGTTTCGTTCCTTTTCGGGGTTTCCCCAATAGGAAAAATCAATTTCTAACCATTCAGACTGTAAATTATGACTAAACAATCCGGCTACCTTGTTTAATGATTTTTCTGCGTCTGGATAATTTGACGACTTTAAAATCTGCAACGCCCGTATAATATTGTTTTGCTCCTCCCGCGTAAAATAAGACTTGTCCAGTGAAAACCCTTGTAATAAAGACAGTCCTCCGCCATACCCCTTCTGCGACGTAACCGGTACGCCCGCAACCGAAAGTATATTGATGTCCCTATATATTGTCCGGGTGGAAACACCAAGTTCCTCTGCCAGTTGTTTCGCCGTTATATTCTCATACCTCAACAAGAAAAACACAATTTGTATCAGTCTGTCTATCTGCATAGCATCACTCTTCTTCCTTGTATTTTGCGGCAAGTTGTTTTAGATAGGTTTGAAAATTCATTAAAACACTCCCTCCCCTAAATATTTGTCATGCGGAACAACCAAACACTTTTCAATAGGCTTCCAATAGCTATCGTAAAGATTTTTTTGCGCTGTCCCATAACTTTCTTTCGTATCAAACTCCCAGTAAAGCATATACTTAACACTCTTTACAATACGGTTAATCTTAAGAGGCGGAAGCCCCTCCCTAATCTGCTCCATATCTATGCGATACCCCCTTTTGACCAAACGAAGCAGAAGCACCCCCTCCTGCTTTTCCAAAAAACTCTTCGCCTCAAACATGACCGCTTCAAACTCCTCCACTTTTTGCGGCTTGACCTGATAAATACATATTTCCGTAAATGCCATATTCCAATCCTCCTTTATCCCATTTTATCATCAGGAATGTGACAACAGGCACGTCACATTTCTTTTTTCCCAGAAATAACAATAAGATAACTTCTCGTATTTTATAATATTGAACCACTATCAGGATATCCCCCTCCCCCTTCCCTCCTTCACAAATTAAATCTTACTCTCACATATCCAAAATAAAATAACCCTTATGAAAAACCTCAAAGCAAGCACCCCTACCTATCAAGAAAGAGTTCCCAAAAACAGGCCAGGGGTTGGCAGGGTTTGGCGACTTTTGGAGGGGCACTTGC
>CAMSTY010000021.1 GCA_947063875.1 uncultured bacterium | reverse complement strand
GGCTTTATGCGGCCTGCAGGTGTTTTTCTTTCTATTCAACTGTCAAACTTCCGGGGCAATGGGAAATCCTACTTTGCATGAACGGATGGAGATGTTGATTATGCACAGGAAGGAGGCCCCAAGAACCGGCCTCATAAAGCACAAACAAACGGTATTGACACCCACGCCGGAATCTGTTACTATTACCTTGTAACAAAAAATTGACAATTGAAAAGTGCGTAATATCCCTTATTCAGAGTGATGGAGATACAAAGGATCTGTGAAGTCACGGCAACCCCGGGCGAATGCCCGCCGGACGCTTTCAATCAGAATTCGGCAGTACATGGCAGCGAATGCCAAAGAACACCGGATTCGGAAGCGGACAAAAGGCGGCAGGAACGTTCGGAAGGTGCCAACCTGAGCGAGAAATCGAGCAATAAGAGGATTTGATGTGCGAAAACTATCAAGTCCGCAGTATGATTGCTTCGGGCTTTTCTTTTGTCCGGATTTCCAGACTGACAGAAATCCGCGAGAAACATGCCATTCTAAGGAGGAAGGTTCAATGGAAAAATTATTATTTACCTCGGAGTCCGTGACAGAAGGACATCCGGACAAAATGTGCGATGCCATTTCAGACGCTATTTTGGATGCACTGATGGAACAAGATCCGATGAGCCGTGTGGCCTGCGAGACGTGCACCACCACGGGACTTGTTTTGGTGATGGGCGAAATCACGACCAAAGGCTATGTCGATATCCAGAAACTCGTCCGGGATACCGTACGGGAGATTGGATATGACAACGCTGAGTACGGCTTTGACTGCAATACCTGCGGCGTAATCGTCGCGTTAGATGAACAGTCCGGCGATATTGCCATGGGCGTAGACAAAGCCCTGGAGGCAAAAGAGAACCGGATGACGGACAGTGAACTGGCCGCCATCGGCGCCGGAGACCAGGGAATGATGTTCGGTTTTGCCAGCAACGAAACGGAAGAGTATATGCCCTATCCCATCGCTCTTGCCCACAAACTGGCCCGCCGTCTGACCGAGGTGCGTAAAAACGGCACGCTGCCCTATCTGAGACCGGACGGAAAAAGCCAGGTTACCGTGGAATACGACGAAAACGGAAAGCCTCTCCGGCTGGAAGCTGTCGTCCTTTCTACCCAGCACGACGCCGATGTAGAACAGTCACAGATTCACCAGGATATAAAGAAATACGTTTTTGACGAGGTGCTTCCGGCTGAACTCATTGACGAAAACACCAAATTCTTTGTCAACCCGACCGGCCGGTTTGTGATCGGCGGGCCTCACGGAGACAGCGGACTGACCGGCCGTAAGATTATTGTAGATACTTACGGCGGCTATGCCCGTCATGGCGGCGGGGCTTTCTCCGGAAAAGACTGCACCAAGGTAGACCGCTCTGCCGCTTATGCCGCACGTTATGCCGCGAAGAACCTGGTGGCCGCCGGACTGGCAGACAAATGTGAGATTCAGCTTTCCTATGCCATCGGAGTGGCTTATCCCACCTCCATTATGGTAGACACCTTCGGGACCGGAAAGCTGAGCAACGAGAAGCTGGTGGAAATTATCCGGGAAAACTTTGATTTGCGGCCGGCTGGAATTATCAAAATGCTGGATCTGAGAAGACCGATTTACCGGCAGACCGCCGCATACGGACACTTCGGAAGAACGGATCTGGATCTGCCCTGGGAGCGTCTGGATAAGGCAGACACGCTGAAAAAATATCTGTAATATCAAAGCAGGAAAGACGCCGCAGAATCCTTCAGGCAAAAGATTCTGCGGCGTCTTCTTTATAAATGCTTACGAAAAGGGAGGAAACCGTCCGCTATGGCAGCTGTCCAAATGACCGAAGGAAACATTACCAAGCATCTGATTGCATATTCCATCCCCTTAATCCTGGGAAATCTGTTCCAGCTGACCTACAATGCGGTAGATTCCATTATTGTAGGCCGTTTTATCGGAAAAGAGGCTCTCGCTGCAGTGGGGACAGCCAACCCGGTGATGAACATTACGGTTCTGGGGATCTCCGGTATCTGCATCGGCTCTTCTGTGCTGATGAGCGAATTTTTCGGCGCGGGCGAACCGGAAAACGTAAAAAAAGAGATGGCTACCACAGCCGTGTTCGGACTGTACTTCTCCCTGGCCCTTGCCTTTTTGGGCCTTTTCCTCTCACGCCCTTTGTTAATACTCCTTTCCGTCCCGGAAGAGATCCTGGACATTGCCTCCCTTTATCTGCGCATCGTCTTTTTAGGCACTCCCTTTACCTATTTTTATAATGCTATTTCCGCCGCATTAAAAAGCATCGGAGATTCCAAAACCCCCCTGAAATTTTTGGCCTTTGCCTCCGTACTAAACGGCATTCTGGATATCATCCTGATCGGCGTTTTCCGCCTGGGCATCGTCTGTTCCGCCATAACCACCGTGATTGCAGAGGGCGCTTCCGCCATTCTGTGTATTTGCTACATATACCGAAAAATCCCTCTGCTCCGGCTTGAGATAAAGGAATTTTGCATTGACTCAGGACTGTTAAGGAGAACATTGCAATACGGGACCGTCACCGCTCTCCAGCAGGCCTGCCAACCGGTGGGAAAGCTGCTCATCCAGGGCTGCGTCAATACCATGGGCATTAATGCTATTGCCAGCTATAATGCGGCAACCCGCATCGACGACTACGCCTGCCTGCCGGAGCAAAGCATCTCCCACGGCATCACTACTTTTACCGCCCAGAACCGGGGAGCCGGAAAATATAAGCGGATCACCCAGGGGTTTGCCGCCGGGCTGACCCTGGAATTTACCTACTGGATTCTGATTTGCGCCGTTACCTGGCTGCTAAAACGTCCCTTTATGCAGCTTTTTGTCAGCTCCGGCGAGACAGAAGTAGTCGCCTTGGGATGCAGTTACTTAAGCCTTATGGCCGTTTTCTATATCTTTCCCGGCTTTACCAATGGCTTCCAGGGATTTTTCCGGGGAATGGGGAACATGGCCCTCCCCCTCCTGGGCACCTTGATTCAAACCTCCCTGCGGGTAATCTTCGTCTATCTCCTGGTTCCCGGAATCGGCATCGACGGAGTCGCCTTTGCCTGCGCCATTGGCTGGAGCGTCATGCTGTTAGTAGAGGTTCCCTGCTATTTTTACTACAAAAAACACATCCCCAGCTAGTGTACCTGCATTCTATTCCGGCAAAAACCCACGGCAAAATACTCTTGCAGAATCCGCAGCTTTCCTATCCTTTCACCACCCCCACCGTCTTAAGTTCCGTCACCACCTCTACCAGATCCTGCTGGTTCTGCATGACAGTCCGGATGTCCTTATAGGCAAAACGGCACTCCTCCGCCACATCCGACTTTTTATTCTTCCCCAGCACAACTCCCTGTTCCTTCAAGTCACAGATCACCTTCTCGCAGGTAAATGCCTCCATAGCCCCCTTCCGGGAATAGGCCCTCCCCGCCCCATGGGAAGAACTGCAAAAGCTTTCCGGATTTCCCTTTCCCCGCACCACATAGCTGTAGGAACCCATCGCACCTGGAATCACCGCCAGTTCGCCCTCCCGCGCCCGGGTGGCTCCTTTGCGGTGCACCCATACATCCGCGTCATAATGGTGTTCCAGCGCCGCATAATTGTGGTGGCAATTAATTTCCTCCGAAAATTCCACCGGCCGGTTCAGAAACTTCCCCACCTTTTCCCGCACCACTTCCTTTACCCGCTCCATCATCTGCTGCCGATTCTCAAACGCATACTCCATGGCAAGCTTCATCCAGGTAATATATTCCTGCCCTTCCCTGGATGTTACCGGAAGAAATGCCAGCCGGTATTCATCCGGCACCTGGCTGTGCCACATCTGATTGAGCACACGGGCTTTCTGGTGGTAATCGTCACAGATCCGTTTCCCAAAATGACGGCTGCCGGAATGAATCATAATCCCCAGAAATCCCTGTGTATCCTCCTGCAGTTCAATAAAATGGTTGCCGCCTCCCAAAGTCCCCACCTGATAATAGGCATCTTCAATCAGCGGATACAATTCCTCATTGGGCCGGTAAAGTTCCTCCTGCTCCCGCGCCCGGTCAAGGACCGCCGAAGGCTGCCGCATCTTATGGGAATTATATCCCACTGGAATATTCCGCATAATATCCGAAATCATGGCCTGCACCAGCGTTCCGTTACCGGTCATCACCGGACGGACCTCCTTCACAGGGACATTTGTGGATACAAAATTCATGCCACATCCAATGTCCACGCCCACTGCATTGGGAATTATCACATCCTTTGTCGCAATCACCCCGCCGATCGGCATCCCTTTCCCTGTGTGGGTATCCGGCATCAGGCAAACCCACTTGTGTAGAAACGGCAGATCCGCCAGATGATATGCCTGCTGCAAACAGCTTTCCTCTATCTGCTCTCTCCCCTCCAGCCAGACCCGGACCGGCTTTTTCATCCCTTCCTGATAGATCACAAACATCTTTCTCTCTCCTCCTTGCCGAAACTTTAAACGTTCCCGATGAACGGATAAATCCATCATAACAACATTTTTGTCAGTTTTCATTTCAAAAAGGATGCGAGTTTTTCAAAAAAGCACGGCTTCTGCCCCCTGCCTCTGTCCGTCTGCCGTCATCATTGTTTCCACAATCCCGTCATCTCCTCATCCTCCGGCGAATCCCCCGCCGCCCCGGTCTCAGACAAAGGAATCCCCAGCCATCCGCAGATCATCCGCACCCCGTTGGCCTTAGTGGCCTCTCTTGCTACCAGCTGCAGGCAAAAATCCTCCCGAACCCACCGGACCCTGCCCCGATACCGAAGATCCAGGGCCTCCTCCAGCCGCTGCTGCTCCTCGCAGTTCCAGGGTCTCCTTCCCGGACGAACCAGTGTCAGTTTATAAAGCATCTCCCCATTCCGATAGGACAGCATCCGAAAGCCAAGTTCTTTTTTTAATGCTTCTATCCCGGACAGGGAACCGCATTCTAACCGGTGAAAATATTCCTGCCGCCCATTTTCCCACTCGGCATATACGTGCGCTCCCCCGGCAAATACGCCGCCGGAAAAAAACGTTCCGATCTCCTGGCAGATTTCTCTGGCGTCTTTCTCCGGCAATGTGGTGGCCTGAAAGAGAAGCGTTCCCTCCCTCCTTAGAGTTTCCAGCGCCAGCTTCGTCCTAAGCGGGACTCGGGAATTTTCCAAGCCTTTCCCCTCGCCCAGCGCCTCTTTCGGTAACAATGTCCCCATTATATCTAAGAACACCGCTTTGGGCCGTCTTGGAATCCGAAAAACCGGATATGGGCCAAACAAGATCTGATTTATATAATCTGCCCGGCCTCCATATGCCAGATAACAGGAGCACCACTTTCGGCCGCACCGCAGAGGCATTCCCCGGACGTTTTGCCCTCTGTTTTCCCGCTCCTCCTCTTCCGGCCCATGCGCGCCACCTTCCTCATACCAGTTTCCCTCCATCACCCTCCCGATATTACATATCCTCATCCTTCCGTCGCTCTCCACAAAAAGCCTTCCCCGGCACTGCTCCACATCCGCCGGCACCGGCGTCAGTTCCTGCCAGAAATAAGGGTCCAGTTCCAGAAACGCCTCCTTCTCCGCTTCCGTATACTCCCGCTTCAAACCATCCATTTTATTCACCCACAGATAAATCTCCTCCGGCAGCAAGCTGCGCAGCCTCCGAATCTGTTCCAGATTCCCCGGCACGCCCACTGCCCCCACCGAGAGGGCAATTCCTGCGTCCCATACCTGCCTGCACTTCCTTGCAAACTCCTCCGGCCTGGTCATCTCCGGGTGAAAAGTCCCCCACAGCCGCAGCTTTTCCACCTTTCCTTTGGACTTTTCATAATACTCCAGCGACTTTTCCAGTAGAAAACTCAGATTCGTCTGTGCTCCTATGGCCTCCATATTCTCTGCCTGGCTGACCTCCGCCAGTCCCTCCCAGTACCAGGGATGAATCAACGCCTCCCCGTAAGGCGCCACCATCAAGGCCCGAACATTCCCCGGCCCTTTTCCTTTGACAAGACGATTCACAAAGCGAAACCATTCCCTCCGGTCGCGTTCTTGTTCTCTCTGAGAAGTCCGATGCTTGGAAAAGGGACAATAGCTGCATTGGTAATTACAGCTTTTCAGGCTCCCCCGATAGAAAACCACCTCTGGGCTCATAGACTGCCTCCCATTCTTTCATTTTCCCCCATACCTCGCCGGAAGCCAGCATTGGCCCCAGATAGTCCGAAAGTCCCATCCCTTCCTCCGTCAAAGTCAGGAAGCATTCCGGCGTTTTTCCTTTGTTACTGGCACCGGCAGCCTCTGTCCGCAATTCATCCTTCTCCCGGCCATAAGCATCCCCTGCCTCTTCCTCCTGCAGCCACCCTTTTTCCGTCCACTCCTTCAATACCGGAAAATCCTCCAGCACCGGAGAGCCAAACGCTTCCTCATACCTTCTCAACGCAATCCCCGGACGAATCAGCAGATGGCGAATCACATACCGCCGCCTCTGCTCCTCCTCAGACAGCAAAATCCCATGCTGCACTTTCGAGAAATCCGCCGTAGCCTCAAACCTTCTCAGCTGTTCCAGGCAGCTCTCCTGGGTCACTGCATAAGGCGTGCAAAAATGAAGCCTTCCCACATAGCTTCTCCCGCCGCATCCCAAGGCCAGCGAAGTTCCAAAGCCGCATTCTGAGAATTCCCGTTTCTCCTTCCTCCACTCGTCGTCATTCCCGCCGTTTCCCCTCAAATGCGCCTCTCTGACGTCATCATTCCCGCCGTTTTCTCTCAAATATGCCTTTTGGGCTTTCCTCCCCCTCTTCCGCACAAACCGCCGCATGGAATCCTGTCGGAAACCCTCCGCCCGCAGATACCCGCACATCTCCCGATACTGCAGATAAGCATACTCGGGGTCTATTACCACGCCTTCTTGCACCAGTCCGGCCCCATGCTTCACATAAAGAGGATACAAGAAAATCTCATCCACCCCAAAACCGACAGCCTCCCTCAGAGAAGCCTGTAGGGAATCTACCGTCTGTCCCGGAATTCCATAGATAAAATCCACATTTACACGGGGAAATCCCATGGACATCAGCATTCCCAGAGCCTCCCTGGCCTGGTTTGCCCGGTGCCCCCGCCTCAGCGTTCCCAGTTCCTCATCAAAAAAGCTCTGAATCCCCATACTGACCCTGCAAACACCTTCCTGCTTCAAAAGTTCCAGCTTGCCTCGCTCTGTCTGATTCGGCGCCGTCTCAATCCCGATCTGCGCCCCTTCCTCCAAAGCAAAATGACGCCTCACCAGGGCAAACATCCCCTCCAGCTGCTCCCCCGACAGCAAAAGCGGCGTCCCGCCCCCAATGGTAAATTCCGAAAATTCCGTTCCATAGGGCATCAGAAGCTCCTGATACTGCCGGCTTTGTCGTTCCACCCCATCCAGATACCGCTCTATCGCCTGCGCATCCTGTCCTGTCACCGAAAACAGATTACAATATCCACATTTTCCCTGGCAAAAAGGCACATGCAGATAAAGGCCATGTCCCTTTCCCGCCAACAATCCTGCATACTCATCCAAGCAAACTCCCTCCAATGGACGATACGCCGTCTTATGAGGATAACTATACATATACTGCACATAAGGATTCATAAAACCAACCTCCAAAACCCGCCATCCAGCTTAAATCAGATAAAAAAATGCTTATAAGGAACCGTGTTCACCGCCGGATGGTTAATCCCGTGAAACAGACAGCCATCCTCTCCATAACAAGTCCCATGATCCGAACAACAGATCACAAAACAGCCGCCCCGCATCTGCTTCCATCCGGTAAACAGCCTGCCCAGCTGCCCATCCACATACCGCAGCGCCGCCTTATGGCTCCTCAGGCTGTCATTCTCCTCGCCCTCCAGATAAAAATAATTGGGATAATGGATGGCATCCACATTCAGATAAAGAAAAATCCTCCTCCCCGCATCTGCCCCGGAAAGCTTTTTCAGGATAAAATCCACCTGATTGGCAGTGCTCTCCTTCACCGGACAGGCAAAAGAAGGATTCCAATAGCTTTTTTGAAAATATCCCGGAAACACTTTGCCCAGGTCAGAGCGCTTGTCGAAAAAAGCCACGCCGCCCACACACCAGGTATCGTAGCCCTCCCTTTCCAACCCCTCCATGATTGTACTTCCCGAGAACCCAAAAGCTCCTTTGGGAACCCGCCTCCCCATACCGATCTGCTTCGGGAAAAACAACATTTCCCGCTCTGCCAGATTCCTGGCCTCAAAAGCACAAGGCAGAAATCCCGCAAACATGGCATGATGAGAGGGGTAAGTAAAATTCCCCGGCGCCTGACGCTTCTCCCAGGGGCCATACCGGCTCAGCGCCGGCGTATTTCCCGCCGCCTCCTCTTCCACAGCCGCATCATACCGCAAAGTGTCCAGGCAAATGAATAAAATATCCTGCGTTCCTACCACCCGCCCCATATCCACGGAAGGCTCCCGGCTCCCCTCCGAAGACAGAAACAGCCGGAAAGGAACCTCCCCGGCCATCTCCTGACCGCTATGCCCCATTTTCTCTCCTCCCCTTCCTTTGAGTCCAGTACTTTCATCTGTTTCAACGCATCTTCTGCATACTTCTGTTACATTCTTTCCTCTGTCCCGCTCTGTCCAATGCACGCTTCCCGCATCATCTCCACCTGCCTTCGATAGATCACATTCTGCCCATAGATATCCTGATAGATCAGGTCCCCCTGGGCATTCATCTCCATGATCCTGGGCCTCATGCCCCCCTTCTCCAGCAAGATATCAATCCCTGCGCTTCGCAGTCCCGGAAAACACGCCATGGCACGACGGCACAGCTTTTCTATCTCCTCCGCCTTTCTCTCCGAAAACCCCAGCGCCTTCCATTCCAGAGGATGATTATTCAAATGCAGGTTCGTGATCGGACCCTTTGACAGCCTGGCCAGGCAGAAATCCATCCTTTCATCCTGCACCACTGCCCGCAGATCATAAGAAAAACCCCGATATTCCGCTTTGGCATACCATCGTTCCACGATACACCCCAGGCTCAAAAGCTTTCCCACCATAGAAAGCACCTGACCGGAATCCGTGATTCTTTGCAGTCTTTTCGTATTCACCAGGCTCCCGCCTGATTCCTCCGCTTTCCTTTCCGATATCTCCTCCTTCGTCATCTCTCTCGCACAGGTATACAAAACCATCCGGCCGCTCCCGGGTTGCCACCGGAATGCCGCAACCCCCGCCGCCCCGGAACCGCAGACCGGCTTGATAAACACCTGATACACCCGCCGGGCCCGCATGATTTCCAGCAGCTGCTCTGCCTCCCCAATCAGGCCCGCTTCCTCTGGTTTTATTTCCTCCGACACCGATACCCCGGCCGCCTCCAGACGCCTTTTACACCCTTGCTTATCCAAAAGCGCCTCAATCGCTTCCGGCTTATTGAGAAACTCCATATCCCTCACATCCGCCAGCTTCCCAATCTCCCTCAGCTGCCGCCGATAATCCTCTGTCAGGCCTCCCAGCTGCCCCAGCAGGCCGCTGTCCCACACCGGCGGGTCAATCTTCAGAAAAATCTCCCCTTCCGGAAAATCCGTCCTCCATCGGTCCCAATCCAAAAACAGGACATGCAGCCCGGCTTCCCGAGCTGCACGTCCCAGATAATGAGTCCGCTTCGTATCCGGCTTTCCCAGAACCGCTGCCTGCCTCATTCTGTCAGCATGGCGTACATATAAGTCTCGCCACGATAACTGTCCGGCTTATTCCCGTCAGAGGCATCCACCTCAATCGGAAGTTCCCGCAGTTTCTTCACCATATCCTGTGACATAAAATGATAATGAACATCCAGCTTCTTGATGTTGCCATACTTAGGCAGCGTTTCCAGAATCAGCGCCCCTCCCTTATCCGACAGCGTCCCGCAAGACAAATCCAAGGTATGAATCTGCCCCATAAACTTACTCTTTAGCACCACCTCTGCCAGCTCATCCTGAATCTCACTGTCTGCAATCCCAAGATATTCCAGCTGAGGAAGCTGCACATTCTCCAGGAACTTGCAAATCGTATCCTTATTTCCGTCAAACCCGTAATTGTCGCTGCCAATATAAAGCAGCAGCTTTTTCAGCTTCGGCAGCCTTGCCTGCTCAATCTCCTCAATAATCCCTGTCGGAAGACCGCCGCAGATAATCGTCAACGCTTCCAGATTCTCATGGCAGATCTCTCCCAACCCCAGGTCCGTGCTTCCCTTGATCGTCAATTCCTTTAAGCCAGGCAGTGCTGCCCACAGCTTGTCATAGTTTCCCTGCATAATCCAGGAAACCTCGCACTCCTCAAAATCCATATCCCCGATAAACAGCTTTTCAATATGAGAAAACGCCTCCGCATTCTCCACGATCCCATCAATAATCGGCTGGCAGTCATCCTCATATGCACTGCCCCAGCTTCCGATCGTCAGGTCCGTCACCCCGGCAAATTCCGGGTCCGCCAGGATATCCGCGACCATCGTAGACGGCCCCTTCCCCTCCTCATACTCATCATAATCATAAGCATAGGTCTTCGCCACCATATGCAGCACCTCTCCTTCCTTTTGCCTCTCCTTCACCCTCTGTTTGCCTGGTCTTTTCCGTCCTTAGCGGATGTTCCGACGTCTTCGCCGCGTTTCCGCTGCCTACAGCTTGGAATACCCGTAAGCATTCACCAGGGCGTCCAATCTCTGTCCCTGCTTGCACAGCGGGCACTCCCGATAATCATAATCCACATAATCCGGCAAATCCTTCTTCCCGAACACCGCATGCACCGGCACTCCGCCAGCCTCGTGAACCGCACTGAAAATGGCAGACACTCCCTGCAGCTTTCCGCCATAATACTGGACACTCTCAATGGCCTTCATCACTGAGAAACCCGTAGTCACCGTCGCCATCAGGATAATCACATGCTTATCCTTGATCATCGGCGCCGTATTGTCCCGGAAAATAATCTGGCTGTTGTTGTTAAATTCCGGCCGTACAATGTAGATCGTCTTATGCATATTCTTGGAAAGCACGCCGCTTCGGGTCAGTTCCTCCGATAAAAAGGCGCCGATAACCTCTGTGCCCTCCATACAGACAATGGTATCCACCAGCAGTCCATAAAGATAAGTCCCCATCATCCCCTTGGCCACATCCTGAGCCTCGCTGGCCCTGGTCTTCATCGTAGTCATATCCAGATAATAATTGATATGGGAATGATTCGTGGCAAAATGTCCCGGCGTCACCTTCAAAGCCACGTTCGTCCCCGCTGTGTGAATCTTCGTATACCTGGTCTCCATAATAGTCCCCCTTTCTGCAATTGCTGTTTCCGAAATACCTCTCGAAAAACGTGTTCTGGATCTTTCTTCCATTATATCGAAAATGCCAAAAATGTACAAGCGAAATTCACCATAAATGAATCAAATATTACGCTAATCCAGACAAAATGTACAATTACAGAAATTTCAGGGTCCTATTTTTGCTTCTTTTACTTCTTTTGTTTCTCCCCCACATTTCTCATCTCTTCCACAATGTAAATCGGCCGGTCCTTCAGTTCGCTGAACAGAATCGCCATATACTCGCCGATAATCCCAACAATCAAAAACAGTACGGCAAACATAAAACAATTGAGAATCACAATCGTCGCATATCCGCTGGGCGCCCCTTGTCGGGTACATAACGTATAAACCATCACAGCAATCCCCATCAGGGCAGCCAGGCCTCCGGCGTAGATCCCCAGCTTCAGGGGCAGATTGGAAAAGCAAAGGATCGTGTTAATGGAAAATGTAAACAATTTGCGGATGCTGTACTTGCTCTCCCCTGCCGCCCGCTCCTGCGCCTCATAGCGGATCGCCGCCCTGCTAAAACCGATATTCTGCACATATCCGCGCAAAAAACGAACCTTTTCCCGATAGTTCTTCCGCAATACGTCCGCCGCCTGCCGCGAGATGGCAAAAAAATCCGAGGCATTCGGCTCAAATTCTACGTCAGACAGCGTATTGATCAACCAGTAAAAACCAGCCGATGTGATATTCTTCACGACCCCGGCAGAGGCATTCTGTGTGCGCACCATCGTGATTACCCCGCAGTTATCCTCCAGCTTTTTTACGATCTCCGGCAGGCAGGATGGCGGGTGCTGCAAGTCGGCATCCATACACACAATGCCATCCCCGCAGGCATAGTCAATCCCGGCAATCATCGCCGCTTCATGTCCGAAATTCCGGGAAAAGCCGATCACTTTCACATGATCATCCTGCGCCGCCAGTTCCCGCAGAATCTCCAGACTGTTATCCCGGCTCCCATCATTGATAAACAGAATCTCATAATCCCAGCCGAGTTTTTCCAGAACCGGTTTTACCGTCTGATAGAACAGAGGAAGCGCCTGTTCCTCGTTATATACGGACACCACTACTGATAATAATTTTTCCATGTTCTTTTCCGTCACTCTTCCTCATCGTATACCTGAATCTGCGCCGTGGCATGAGACGGAACCTGCTGCTCTTTTGGCGGAAGCTTCTTGTAATCTCCATAAATCCAGGTCAATACCTCGTGCCAATGTTTTGGCGCCATCAGCATGGTATCGCCAAATGGAATATCTTCGATCTGCTCGCACCACTCTTTCTGCAAGGTCACATACAGATAATCCGGCTGATAATTGCTGTAATAGCACAAATTACTCCGGCATTTCCGGTCCTTTAACGCTATCATCCGCTGCAAAGCGAACAAAACCCGCATGGGTATGAAGCGTCCCGCCGCAGACAACCCGCTGACTGCCAGCTTATAGAAAACGCCGTACTTTCCGAAATCCAGCTGGTAACGGTGTCCCATTGCCATCCCATACACAATTTTGTGCAGCAATAAGGTTATGGCGGCATTTACCCGATTCTGAGGAAGCACATCGAGCGTAAAAAGGTCTACCCACAAATGGTTCATTTTCCCTTCATAGTACTGCGTTTCCAGAGAGTCCTCATGAATGCGGCTGTTTTTATAATAAATCCTCGCAGTAAAATCAAAAAACGCCCGGCCCTTTTGAAAATCCGAAGGCAGCAGAAGTTCCATTGTATCCGGAAGTTCCCGTTTCACTACTTTCATAAACGCATCGTAGTTCTTTCTGGTCATCACCACATCGGCATCGTCATCCCAGGGGATAAACCCCTGATGACGAACTGCCCCCAGCAGCGTACCGGCATCCAGCATATATTTGATCTTATATTTACGACAGATCCTGTCAATTTCTTTCAGCATTTTCAAACTGACTTCATGTGTCTCCGTCAGATCATACCGCATCATAAACTCTCCTCTCAGCCCGCACTCTTTCTTACTGCCTCATGAATCACCTGTGCCATGGTATCGATCATCTCATCTGTCATTCCCGGATACACTCCCACCCAGAAGGTATCCCGCATAATCCGGTCCGCAGTCTTCAGATCTCCCACCACCCGATAGCCGCCGCCCTGTGCTCGCATCTGGTCAAAGCAGGGATGGCGGGTCAGATTGCCGGCAAACAGCATCCGGGTCTGAATCCCCTTTTCTTCGATATACGAAACCATGCGGTTACGGTCCGTCCCCTCCTTACAGGTAATCAGAAAGCCAAACCAGCTTGGCCGGGAACCGGGACACGGTTCCGGTAAGATCAGCTTATCCGAGAGATCCGACAGCGCCTTATGCAGACGATCAAAATTGCGGCGGCGGCGTTCTACAAATCCGGGGAATTTTTCCAGCTGGGCGCAGCCGACTGCCGCCTGCAGGTCCGTTGCCTTCAAATTGTAGCCAAAATGGGAATATACATATTTGTGGTCATATCCCATCGGAAGTTCTCCGTACTGGCGGTCAAAGCGATGATGGCAGGTATTGTCCTTGCCAGACGGACACGAACAGTCCCGTCCCCAGTCCCTGAACGAGCGGATAATCTTATGCAGCAAAGGATTGTCGGTATATACCGCGCCGCCCTCCCCCATCGTCATATGATGAGGCGGATAGAAACTGGAAGTGCCGATATCGCCTACCGTCCCCGTAAAGCGTTCCGCCCCTTCCCATGTATAGCAGCTGCCCAAAGCGTCGCAGTTATCCTCAACCAGCCATAACCGGTGACGATCGCAAAAGGATTTCACCGCCCCCAGGTCAAACGGATTGCCCAACGTGTGAGCGATCATCACGGCTTTCGTCTTCTCTGAATATGCCTCCTCCAGCTGCGTCACATCAATATTGTACTGAGGGATTGTCACATCCGCAAATACCGGTACCGCACCGTATTGAATCATGGGCGTTACTGTCGTTGGAAATCCCGCCGCCACGGTAATCACCTCATCCCCGCGCCGGATCTGGCGTTCCCCCAAAAGCGGAGAGGTCAATGCCATGAAAGCATTCAGGTTGGCGGAAGAACCGGAATTCACCAGCGAGCAGTAACGCACCCCCAGGTATTCGGAAAGCTTCTGCTCAAATTCCTCCGTAAAACGTCCGGAGGTCAGCCAGAATTCCAATGCACTGTCCACCAGATTGACCATCTCCCGCGCATCATACACCCGTGACGCGTAAGGAATCCGGTCTCCCGGTTCGTACGGCTTTTTATTTTTCAGATGATAATTCTCACAGTAATCCGCCACAAGATCCAGAATCTCCTGTCTTGCCTGCTGCTGCGTCTTTTCCATCGTTGTTTTCTCCTCTCTTGTTTCCTGTCAGTCCTGACCAAATCTGCGGATCTGGCTATCCGTCACTGCCAGCATATCCTCGCCGGCCAGATATGCCCGGGACCACTCCACCGTCAGATCCAGGGCCTCCCGGATATGCCACCGGGGCTGCCATCCAAAGGTATGCTTTAGTTTTGAACAATCCAGTTTCAAAAAATTCGCCTCATGAGGGCCTCCGTCATGGCGGCTGGCCCAGCGCGCATCCCCGCCCCACAATTCACAAAATAACGTCACCAGCCGACCGGTCGTCACGCAGTCCGCATCATCCGGCCCCACGTTATAGCAGCCCTGAAAGGCCGGGTCCTCATACTGCCTCTGGACAATCTCCAGATAGGCAAACAACGGTTCCATCACGTGCTGAAACGGCCGGGTGGAATACGGGTTGCGGACAATGATCTCTTCTTCCGCCGCCTGCGCCCGCACACAGTCCGGAATGATCCGATCGTTTGCAAAATCCCCGCCGCCAATCACATTCCCGGCGCGGGCTGTCGAAACCGCGCAGCGGCCGTCTCCAAAAAATGCTTTTTTATAGCTGTGCGTCACCAATTCCGAACAGGATTTGCTGTTGGAATACGGATCATAGCCGTCTAACGGATCATTCTCCCGGTATCCGTATTCCCACTCCTGGTTTTCATAAACCTTGTCCGTAGTGACGTTCAGGACCGATTTTACGCAGGGAAACAGCCGTGCACACTCCATCAGATTCACGGTCCCCATCACATTCGTCTCATAGGTATACACCGGCTCCCGATAGGAATCCCGTACAATCGGCTGCGCTGCCAGGTGGATCACCAGTTCTGGCTGCACCCTCTCAAATGTCTCCTTCAGCTGGCACAGGTTACGGATGTCCCCCGTCACGGAATCCATCCTGGATTCCAGCCCCAGAATCCGAAATAACGCCGGATCGGTCGGGGGTTCCAACGAATATCCCGTCACCTGCGCCCCCGCCAGCATCAAAATGCGGCACAGCCAGCTTCCCTTGAATCCGGTATGTCCTGTCACCAGCACCCGCCGGCCCTGATAAAATTTACTGCAAGTCTCCCAATTGTACATATCTTGTCTCCCGGAATTTTTTATTTGTCCGCAGTCCCTTCCATCCCCTCGCTGCCAAGGGCCTCGTCCCAGATCTTCCATGGCGCCCTCTTTGACTGCCACATTTTCTCCAGCAGCTGCATTTCCCGCTGCGTATCCATGCACTGCCAGAAGCCGTCATGGAAAAACGACATCAGCTGGCCTTCCTTTACCAGCCGCTGCATCGGCTCCTTCTCAAATACCGTTGTATCATCCTCCAGATATTCAAAAATCTCCGGATTCATCATCATAAAACCGCCGTTGATTACCGCCCCGTCCGTGGAGGATTTTTCCCGGAATGAACGGATCACATGATCCTTGCCGATGTCCAGCACTCCCTTTTGCTGGCCGATATTCACCGTAGTCAGAGTGGCAATCCTCCCATGTCCCTCATGGAATCTGACCAGCGCATCCAGGTCCACCGTGCACACGGCATCCCCGTAGGTCAGCATAAAGGTTTCGCCTTCCACATACGGCCGGATCCGCCGGACCCGCCCTCCGGTCATGGTATGCAGCCCGGTATCTACCAACGTCACTTTCCAAGGCTCCGAATAGTTATTGTGAACCTCCATTTTATTATTGGCCAAATCAAAGGTTACATCCGACATATGCAGAAAATAATCCGCAAAAAATTCTTTCACCACGTACTGCTTATATCCCAGGCAAATAATAAAATCATGAAATCCGAATTCGGAATAATATTTCATGATATGCCACAATATCGGACGGCCGCCGATCTCAATCATCGGCTTTGGCTTCAGGTGGCTCTCCTCACTGATTCTCGTCCCCAGGCCGCCTGCCAGAATCACTACCTTCATCTCATGTTCTCCTCTGTCTTCCCTCTGTAATGTTGATCATCCACATTCCCTGTCCGGCCTTCTTTCCCGGATTTTTCCCATTCTTCCGATTATGCCGGCTACTGCCTGCCAAACACGTTCCAGCCATTTTCTTTGAGGATTCTCAAAGCACGGCGTACATCCGCCCCGCTTTCTTCCCGCCCTTTCCGGTAGTCAAACGTCTCCCGCAGGGTATCGTCATCCAAGCTCTCATACTGAAGCGCCATCTCTGCAATATGCTCCCCATACGCCTCCCGATAAGGCGCTGTGCGGATCTCTACATAATCCGTGTAACCGTGTCCGGCCAGCAAAAGCAGGCACAGGGCCGCCGCCAGGCCTTTCCTGGCCCTATCGGGCGTTTTGCTTTCCGCCAGCTTCCATACCAGCGCAAATGTCAGCACGATTCCCAGGATTCCTGCCTGATACTGCAGGGCATACCGGGAACTCATGCCATACTCCTCCCTGGCAAAAATATATCGGGAAATCAGGATGATTGCATGATTCCCCATTCCCGCAAATAAAAGCATCAGCGGCAGCAAGGTACGCTCATACAGACGATAACGCAGATTCATCGCCAGGGCCAGGAGATATCCGCCTGCCAGCGCCGCCCCGAGAAGATACACGACTCCGTCTCCCACGGTTCCTTCCGCCATCCATTTACTCAGCGTCTCCCCGCCGACTACCATCGAAGCCAGGGATTTCAGCAGAAAATTCACAAAAAACACTGGCTGCTGCACAAACATTGCCATCAGTCCGACCTTGATCGCTCCGTCATGGTCCTCATAGGCATAGGAATTGCTCCACATATACAAAAGAAGGGGAACCACCACACTGACAAGGCCGGCCACACAGAACCGCAGGCTAAGGCCCGCCTCCCTGCCCTTTTTCTGCGCCAGATACCCCTGCACCCCAGCAAAGCCATATGCCAGCACCATCACCGCCGAATAGACCGCACAGTAAGGGCCTGCCACCGCCAGGCTCACCACCGGCGGCAGCACAAGGAGCCGGATACGGTCGCCGCGCTTCTCCTCCCCGTACAGCACCCGGTCAAATACCAGATAATGATAATAAAAACAAGCAAATGCCAGAAAATGCGCCCAACCGGTTCCATTGGTCAGCATCTCCCACTTGTTCAGTCCGAACAAAAGGAACATCAGAAACACATACCAGATCACACCGACCCGTTTCCATTCACAATACCGGCCCAGCGCCAATCCCGAAAACCCGAGCCCCAGCGCCCCCAAAGCCATCTCAAAGGTCGTATTGTAGCGAAAAAGCATCACATTCAGCGCACGCACCGGATAATAAATCGGAATCCTGGTCAGTACATCCGGGCGGAAAAAATTCTCCGGATTCCACACATCCGGCAGGTATTTATTTACAATCCGAATGTAATCCGAATATACGATATCACAGGTTGCTTCTTTTATATACCAGAGACACAGCAGCGTCCCCAGAAGCGGCAGCCCATAATAAATAATCCTTTTGGCCTTCATACTGCTTCCTTTCTGTCCTGTCGTCGTTTTCCGTACTCAATCCGCCTTCATCGCCAGCACCACCGCCAGCCGCTGCTCCCCCCGCTGCTCTCTGGCATCCGGCACATAAAAATTTGTCCGAAAATCCAATGTCAGCGTCTCATACGGCTCCGTCTCGATGATCGTATGGGTCTGGGCCCCTCTCAGTTCCAGATAAGCCTGCGGTTCCTCGTTGACATAAATCATAATCCACTGGTCTCTGGTAATCTCTCCCGGATAATAAAAGTCCAGTTCAATCACCCCCTGCGAGCCGGCCATCACCTGGATTCTGGCGTTCTCGTCAATCCATCCATCCTCATAATACCCGTAGATCCCCCGGCATTTCATCGTCCGCACTGCCCGGGTAATGTTCTGGTAACAATTATGCGCCGGGTCCTCCTGAAGAATCACCATATCATCCGTCACCAGCCCGATCTCCCGCACATCATCCAGATGCACAATCCGCGTATTTTCCGCCTTGCGTCCCTTGTCAAACACCTTTAAGAACGTGTCTCTTGTAAAATCCTCCATATCGTAGGCATTCCCTTCTGCCCCATAACCGTTTCTTACGATATAGATCGTCTTGCCAAATATCTCATCCTTGTATGTCCCGTATGTCTCCTCCGCCAGGGAATTGTATCTCTGCTGATCCGGCATAAAGTAAAGCCTGGGATAAAGTCCCCGATAATAAAGTTCCACCGGCAGCATCAGGATCACATATAAGGTCAACATGGCCAAAAAAGCCACCGCACGCATCCAGGTCCCCTGTTTAATCATTTTTTCGGTCAAAACCCCGTACATCCAGGACAGATACAAAAGCGCACCGGCATAAGATACATAGACCCAGCGCATCTCCACACGGATCGTTACGCTTGAGCAGGCAATGCATCCGGCCAGAAATCCCATAAACAGAAGACTTGTACACAGATAAGAGCCGCAATGCCTCCACTCCTGCACCAGTTTTACCAGAAATGCCGCCAGCACCGCCAGCAGCATCAGATCTGCCGCCACAATCAGAATCATCACCCAGGACGGCGCCTGACGGAAATTCTGCCCGTTCAGATGATCCGGCCCGGCATTGATCCCAAACAGATAAGCCACCTGGCTGAGCGCATACCACACCGCGTCTCCCAGAGAAAATGTCTCCGCCACCTGAGTACGTCCCGTCCCCGCCGGCATCACACTGCCGATCGCCAAAAAACGGATTGCCTGCACAGCGGCAAATGTCCCCGCCGGGGCCGCCCACAGATGCCAACGTCTCACCTTCCTGCACAGGAGCGCCAAAAAGAACAGCGGCAGCAGCACCATATAACGTTCATGGACAAAGCAGACGCCAAAATACAGTCCGCACGCCGCATAAAAACCTCGGTAATCTCTCCCGCCATGATCGTTAAGGAATTCACAAAGCAGGTATAAGATCCCCAGCGCCATCCATAAAGCCATCGTTTCCATCAGTCCGTAAAGCTGGCCGATCTGATAATAGGACAGCCGGGATGCCAGAAAAGCAAACCCGCAAAGCATGCCTACATAGGAGGAGCGGCTGTATTTTCTTGCCATCTGATACAGGGTAAAGGCAAGTCCTGTATTCAGCAGAATATTAATCGGAACAATCCAGTCTATATGGGTTCCGATCAGTCCCAACTCCAACCATGCCATCAGATAATACAGAAAACGGAACCGGGTGCTTCCTATTGGAAAAACATATTTCCAGAAAGATTGTTCCCCATAGCAGGACCACAAATACAAATCGTCCATATACAGCCCCCGGATCTCCAGGCCCCGGTTAATCCAGAAAGCAAAGCACGCCAGTAAAAGCGCCGCCAGCAGGTCGTTTCTCCACCTGCCCGCCATCTGCCATCGCTTTCTATGTTTATCCTCCCAGGAATCATGGACTCCTGTCATCTGCTGCTCTTTCATGCTTTTCTCCTTATCGGGTTATTGATACGCCCCATAAGCCTTTCGGTAAAATACCATCAGGCACTTTGCCACCGCACGCGGCCAGATCTTCCTGTACATGGAAAACTCCTCGCTGGAACGGCGGTGATTCCGAGTGAACGCCTTGGTAGTGGCCTCTTCATGAATGCGATAAGCAATCAGGGGCTTCTCCTCACAGATAAACCGCCCCGGCCTTCCCGCCAGCGTCCACATGGTATCCCAATCCAACGCGAATTTATACGAAGAAGCAAACAGCGGCGTCCCCAGCTGCTCCTTATTGTACGTACATGACGGACAGATCAAAGGATTCCCCCAGACCAGCGCCGCCCTCTTTACCCCCGTATGGCAAGCCAGGCCACGCAGCCGTAAAGGAATCCGCAGAATTTTTTTAATCAGCAGAAACATCCCCGGCTTCTGAACCCGTCCATTTTTCATAATAACACAATCCGTAGTAAAAACAGAGGTATCCTTATACCTTTGCCAGACCCGCTGCACGGTTCGTGCATAATCTTTATGATAGCAGTCATCCTGATGGGCGATGGTGACCAGCCGTGAATCCGCCTTTTCACAGGCAAAATTCCAGTCCTCCTGAATATCGCTCTCTCCCTCACGCACAAAATATGGCAGACCATATTTTTCTGCTATCCGTTCCAGGTAGGGACTCGGCGTAGAAGTACACAAAATAACCGGCGTCGGAATGCTCTGTCTCTTTAACGATCGAATGCAGGCCTCCAGATAAGGAGAATCCTTATAGGCACAGACCGCAAATGTATGAGTAACCATCTTTTGCTCTTTACTCTCCTTATGCTTCACCAAAAAAACGCTCTTCCAGCAGCAGGCACAAAGCATGATATACCGGCAGATGCAATTCCTGAATCTTAAAGGTCTCATTTTCCGGCACAACAATCGCCACATCCGCCCGCCTTGCCAGCTTTCCGCCGTCCTTGCCGGTCAGTCCGATCACCGGCATGGATTTCGCTTTCGCCACAGTCACGGCATAATCCACATTTTGGGCATTTCCAGAAGTGGATATCCCCAAAAGCACATCTCCAGGCAGGCCATAGCCGCAGACCTGCTGGGCATAAACCATATCTGCATTGACATCGTTCGCAAATGCGGTAGAAAGCCCTGGATGTCCGTTGAGTGCAATCGCCGGCAGCCCTCCCTGCAGACTCGCCGCCAGAAACGCACCGTTCTCTTCATCCTTCGCCCGCAAGCTCTCCTGCAGTTCTTTCGGCAGTTCCCGCCGCTTGACAAAGCCTTTCATCAGTTCGCCGACAATATGCTCCGCATCTGCACAGCTGCCTCCGTTTCCCGCAATCAGCAGCTTGTTGCCGTGCGCATAACAAGCCTCCAGAACCTGATATGCCTCCCAAAGCTTCTCCCGGACCGCCTCCAGAACCGGGTAGCGATTTACCAGTTCCCCGACAATCTCCAGCTGTCTCTTCTTATATTCCATAACGCTCTCCCTATCCTCTTCCTGTCCGCCTGCTGTCATCTTCACCTTCAAGTACCGCTCGGGCGGCGTCCGCAAGAGTCTCGGCGTAAACATCATAAGGCAGCTTCCCTCCTCCCCTGACGATTGGCCCGGCCTGGATCTCCTCCCGTCCTGCCGTCAGCCGTGCCAGCTGTTCCTGATGGACCTCTCTCCCATAACCGGTTCCTACCAGTATGGTACGCACACCATAGTTTTTCCCGGCCTCAATATCAATCAGTTTGTCGCCAATCATCCAGGAATGGGCCTTATCCACTTCAAAATACTGTTCCGCCATCTCAAACATTCCTGTCCCCGGTTTCCGGCAGCGGCATTCGATCTTATAGCTTCCGATCCCATGTTCCGGGTGATGCGGGCAATAAAAAAACCGGTCAATCTCCGCCCCCTGCTGACGCAGCTTTTCGTTCATATAACAATGAAGCTTTTTTACGTCAGCCTCCGAATAATATCCCCGGGCCACGCCTGCCTGATTGGTAACTACCACAATCTTATATCCCTTTTCACGCAGCATGCGAATCGCCCAAGGCGCTTTATCCAGCAGTTTCAGATCCTCTCTCCGATGCAGATAATGCACTTCCTCATTCAGCGTCCCATCCCGATCCAGAAATATCACCCGCTCCATCTGTTTCACCTCTGATTCCCTCAACCATCTGCCGCAGCCAGAAAACGCCCACTCTAAAACCGGAAGGTATATTCTCCATTGGCATTCTTTACCCTTACCTCGCCGTAATCCCAGCGGTTCTCATCCGCCATCCAGGCCTGGGCGCCCCGCAGTTCAAAATTCCAATCTGCCAGCTGGCCTCCTACCTGCTCCATCCGTGCCGCCACCTTATGCTTCACATTATAGGGACAATACATCAGAAGATAGCCGCCCCCGCCGGCGCCCAGCAGCTTGCCTCCCAGGGCCCCCGCCTTCAGGGCTTCCTCGTACAACTCGTCAATCTGAGGGTTGGTGATCTTGCTGCTCATCCGCTTTTTGCTCTGCCAGCCGTAATCCAGAAGCTTCCCAAAGCTATGCAGATTCCCCCTAAGCAGTTCATCCTTCATGGCATAGGCCAGCGCCTTCACCTCGCACATGGCATCAAAAGCATCTTTCTTCTCATAATTCTTTACCTGATCCTTGATAATATTCGCCGACACATGAATATTACCCGTATAGCATAAAAGCAGGTTATACTGCAATTCATGGATAATGTCCTTTTTGATCCGAAGAGGGTTCACGACCACATGATTCCGCCCATGGAACTCGATAAAATTAAACCCGCCGAAGGTGGAGGCATACTGATCCTGATAGCCTCCGTCAATCTTCAGATCCTTCCGCTCCACCCCGTAAGCCAGGTCCGCCAGGGCATAGCCGTCCAGTTCCACCCCCCGCCAGCGCGCCATGGCAATCAGCAGGGCAACCATCACCGTGGATGAGGTCCCCAGGCCAGACCCCGGAGGCGCATCGCACTGGAGATACACCTCACAGCCCTGGTCAATCTGCATAGCCTTCAATGCCGCCGTAACCAGATCCAGCCTGCCGTCGTAGACATAATTCTCCTTGGTATTATATTTTACCGTCATATCAAAGTCCAGGGAATGGACAATGATCTGATCATCCTCCCTGGGCACAATCGAACAATAAGCATATTTGTTGATGGTACTCCCGATGATGGCCCCGCCCTGTTCCACACAGAAAGGCTCCACATCCGTACCCCCGCCGCCAAAGCTGATCCGCAGCGGCGCTCTTCCTCTGATCACCATATCACAATTCCTCGTTTCACGTCTTCAATAAACCGGAAATAATCCTCCGGCACCCCGATATCAATAAAATATCCGTCATTGACAAACCCTCCCAGGCGTCTGCCCTCTGACAGCCATTTGGGAATCATATCATTCTCCAGAGAGACTTTCCCCTCCGGAATCTCTGCCAGCAGCTCCCGGCGCATCCGGTATACGCCGCCGTTAATAGCGCCCGGCCTGGCTTCCTTCGCCTTCTCATTGAAGCTTTTGAGGATACCATCCTTCAGTATGGCCTGTCCGTACCGGGATACATCCGGCACCTCCCGAAGCACCAGCGCCATCTCCAGAGCCTGCTGCTCCTGCATACGCGCCAGACGGCTATAGTCAATCTGATAAAAGGTATCTGCATTAAGAACAAAAAAGGCGTCTTCTGTCACCAGCTTTCCGGCATTCTTAATCGCCCCGGCTGTTCCCAGGAGTTCCTCTTCGTAGGCGTAGCGAATCGCCAGGGGCTGCCCCTCTGCTGTGGTGAAACGGCTTCCGTCTCCAAAATAATCTTCTACCATTGAGCCTTTGTAGCCTACTGCAAAAATGATGTCTGTAATCCCATGGCGGGACACTTCATGTACTACATATTCCATAAAGGGCTTGTCTTCAATCAGCGCCATGGGTTTGGGGCGGTCGCTGACTACGCTTTGAAGACGTGTTCCCAGCCCGCCGGCCAGTAATATTGCCTGCATATGTCCTCCTGGTTTCTTGCTAAAATCCCGGCTTTTATTTTCTGCTTCTCTGCCGAAATTATAGCATTTTCTTTCCAAAGATTCCACTATCTTCATAAAATAGTAAATTTCTCTTTAGTATAGCGTATTCTGTTGGATATGTCCAATATTTTTCAGGGGGATGCGTTTCGGAGGGTACGCTTTGGAAAAAGTTTGTTCCGGATTGCTGTTTCGGAGCCTGAGAAACTTTAGCGCAGAAAAATCCCAGCCTACATATTTACAAAATTCCGGAAAACCATTATACTCATATCTGCCGCAGCATTTCCTGACATCCAGCGCATGAAGATTTCCTGATTAAAACGGTATTTATTAAAAGTTCATGACTTTCTGCGGAAAGCCACTGCAAAGGAGTTTTGATTCCATGATAAAAGTGCAATCGCCCATCCGCCGGGCTTTCCTGGCGGCTTTTCCTCATACGATTCCTATTTTTGCCGGTTTCTGGTTCCTGGGGCTGACTTATGGTATTTATATGAATGCTTCTGGCTTCAGCTTTTGGTATCCCATGCTGATGGGGTTGACCATTTTTGCCGGTTCTATGGAATTTGTGGCTGTAAACCTGCTGTTGGGTGCCTTTAATCCGCTGCAGGCCCTTACTATGACTCTGATGATTAATGCACGTCATTTGTTTTATGGGATTTCTATGTTGGACCGTTACAAAAATACGGGCTGGAAGAAATTCTATCTGATCTTTGGAATGTGTGACGAGAGTTTTTCGATTAATTATACTGCGGATATTCCTGAAGATGTGGACCGGGGATGGTTTATGTTTTTTGTCACTTTTCTGAATCATTGTTATTGGGTGTCCGGTGCTGCTTTAGGGGGCATCTTTGGGTCTCTGTTGACACTCAATACGAATGGCCTGGATTTCGTTATGACCGCCATGTTTGTGGTGATTTTTCTGGAACAATGGCTGAAGGAAAAGTCTCATATCAGCGCTTATCTGGGACTTGGCCTTTCTCTTCTCTGCCTGTTGGCATTTGGTGCAGACCAGTTTATTATTCCGTCTATGCTGTCAATTCTGGGTACTTTGACATTATTGCGCAACCCTATTGAAAAGAGAGGTAAAATCCTATGACGCTTACACAGCAGATCCTTACGATTGCCATGATTGTTCTGGGAACCGTGATCACGCGATTCCTGCCTTTTTTTCTGTTTTCCCCGGAGAAACCGACCCCTGAATACATTCAGTATCTGGGGAAATTTCTGCCGTCTGCGGTCTTTGGACTGCTGATTATTTATTGTCTCAAAAATGTCAGCTTGTTTGCCGGGAATCATGGGGTCCCTGAGGCGGTCTCCATTCTTCTGGTCATTGCCCTTCATTTGTGGAAACGGCAGATGCTGATTTCCATCGCCGGCGGCACGATTTGCTATATGCTGCTGGTGCAGCTGGTGTTTTAATGTGCCTTTTCGGCCAGTTTACAGGAAACTGCACGCAGACCGTGAAACGGCTGCTGGCAGCAAAGGGCAGTATGCTCCCAAAAAAGGCCGCATACCGCCTGTTTTGTTTTCTGAAGATTCCAAATGGGGTTGCCCCTTGGCCGGGTAAAATGGCGCTCAAATTATATTGTGAATGTTATTTATACTTTATACCATTATAACAATTCCCTCATATTAGATGAAATCAGCCAACAGTCTTCCAATTCCTGTCCAATGCAAGACCAATATACTATCGTATCCCTATGCTTATCATCTATCAAAATCTCTTTTACTTTAGACCAAAGCATATTGATGTATGCCTTGTCTTCGGATTGTTCCATTAAATCTTCAATTCCTTGAACAATCATATTGATTAATAGGTGCTTTTGCCAATCGTCCATGGCAGTGGCATAAAATTTATAAAACTCAATATAGTCGTTTGTATGTGTGTAATCACCAGCACACCATTCCCAATCCTGTTCATTTGGATACGGAAATCTTACCTCACATTCTTCATTTAGTTTTTCGTAAAAGTTATCCATAATTCATAGCCTTTTCGCTGCCTTACTTACATAAATCCAGCCGCTTGCAATACATATTTATTGCCTTATTTCCAGTGGGTACGCAATTCCGAAAAGGAAATTTGGGAATTGAAGTTCTGTAGCGTAGTGCCCATATATCGTGCAAGTTCTGCAACGCTGGCATTGGAGCGTACGCACGGCACTTTAATCTGTTCTGATATTGTCATAAGGGTACTCCTTATAAATCAACAGCCTTAAAATTGAAGATATAAAAAAATAATTATCTTATATCTTCAACATAGTCCCTTTCCGCAGATATGATACTATCAAACTGAGCCATCTGCAGTTCAAAAATCAAATCTTCGACAGCCCGCACACATTCTTCCGTATGTTTTTGTATCTCCTGCCCCCAAAAGTGCATAGGTACCCAGTCCATAGCAATCAGCCTGAAATCATTTTCACGATCCCTCGCCATATTGCGCTCAATCTTTTTAACCCAATACTCCCGGTTCTGTCCCAGCTTTTGTTTTTTGATTTCCCAATCATACCCGTGGAAAAACTCACCGTCACAGAAGATTGCGATCTTATGCTTTGTAATTGCGATATCCGGGGTACCTGGCAGCTTTTTATAATTCTTGCGGTACCTGATGCCTTTGTGCCAAAGGGCTTTCCGCATTAAGAGTTCTATGTTTGTATCTTTCCCTTTGATATGGCTCATTGTCCGGCTGCGCTGTTTTGGGGTCATTACATCGCCCATCAAATCTCCTCATTCCTGCTTTCTGGCCTGACCAGCCATCTTCTTCGCCAGCTTCCGGAACCAATCGGCAGTTTCAGCATCCATAGGAACAAGCTGTCCGAATTGCCTGGGAAGCAAAAAAGCAGAACTTGCCATATTCCCGCACCAGCATATTATTTTTGGCATAAATTCTTCTCACGGCTGCCGGTTGGCGGCTCATCCTCACCCTTCAAAATCTTCCTCAATCCTTCTCCAGGCGGCCTCCACACTAAAGTATTTCTGAATATACTCCTGTGTCTTTTGGCACAGTCTTTGGCAGGCATCCGGGTCCTGATATAGTTCTGCAGTCACATCTGCAAACCGTTCCGGCTCGTCCTCCACCAGCAATATCTCCTCCACCTGAGGGATTCCCTCCGCTCCGATGGCAGTAGTCACAATCGGCGTCCCGTTATAGATGGCTTCCACCACCTTCCCTTTCACACCGGCCCCATAGCGAAGAGGCACCACCACGATCCGGCATTTCCCGTACAGGCGGCTCAGTTCCTCCTCTGACACAAAGCCTCGGATTATGATTCCGTTTCCTGGCTGCTCCAGCGCCTTGATCTCTTCTGTCACCCTGGAGCCAACCACAATAAATTCCGGCGCCTTCTGTCCGGCTGCCTCCATCTTCCTGCGAATCCGCGGGTAGATCTCCCGGGCAAACCACAGCACAGCATCTGCATTCGGCGGATGGGCAAATCCTCCCACAAACAGAAGTCCTTCCCTTTTCGCGAAGTCTTCCTCAACCCCCTCCTTGAAATCCTCAAACACATATGCCGTAATATCCTTTACCGCGATAGTCGGGTCTATAACCCGAATGGCATCCCGCTCCACATAAGAAGGATAATAGGATACGGAGGCCTTGCTCATCAAAGACAGTTCTATAGACTTCCAGTACTCCGCCTCTTCCCGCTTTTTCAAATCTCCGGTCAGCTGGTACTCCCGGCCCTCCCGCAGGAAATGCAGGTCATGGCCGTAGTAAATCACTTTCATATCCGTATTGTCCAGAATATAGTCAATATACTTAGAAGCAATATGGGGCCGGTTCAGATACGCCACCGCGATATCATCCCCATGGTCCCGCAGCCAGTCCCATATCTTCACCTGGTATTCCGCGCCATACAAAATCTCGATTCCCATCTGCTGAAGCGTCGTGGAATAGGGTTCCTCATGAAGGAAATTATCTCCCAGAAACTTTACCACATACCCCTTCTTCAGAAACATTTTCAGGTACTGGAAGGTAGTCTTGGAGCCTGCATCCCGGTCATAGGTAGGCACATAATGATCCACCACCAGGATGATCTTTTTGCCCATGCTTCGTTCCCTGGCCCGGAACGGGTCCGGATTCCCGTCATTCTCACACTGCCTGGCAAACTCTGCCGCCCACTTTTCCTTCAGCTTTCTGCTGTTCTCCACCTGATATCGCTTGAGGCCGGTCCCCTGCACATCGGTTCCATTGGAAATGCCTTCAAAATGTATCACCTTTGAGAGGGGCTGATATACCACCCGATAACCCGCCCTTCTCACCTCAAAGGCCAGGTCCGAATCCTCACAGTAGGCCGGGACAAAACGGGTGTCAAAACCGCCGATCTGCTTCCATAGCCAGGCAGGCAGAAGAATCGCCGCCCCGGATATATAATCCACATCCTTGACATAATTGTACTCTGGCTTATCTGGGTCATCCAGCCGCCCGTAATTCCAGCCGGACCCGTCGCTCCAGATAATGCCGCCTGCCTCCTGGAGCCGCCCGTCCGGATAAACCAGCTTGGAACCCACCATGCCGATGGAAGGATCGGATTCTATAAGTCTTACCAGGGAACTAAGCCACCCTTCTGTCACCTGAGTATCATTGTTGAGGAACATAATATAGTCCCCGCGCGCTTTCTCTGCCGCCTGATTGCAGTTGCGCAGGAAACCCTGGTTTTCTTTGTTGCGGCAGATGACCAGACCTTCTGCAAAATCCTCCAGACGCGCCGTGGCATCTGTGGACACATCATCGGCAATCAAAATTTCATAGGGCACATCCTTCGTATTCTCCAATATGGACACCAAGCAGGCATAGGTGTAAGAAATCTGGTTATACACCGGAATGACAATGGACACCTTGGGACGTTCCTGTCTTTCAAACAACAGCTTCCCATGCTGCAGATAGACATCCCCGATGGCAAAATCCCCATCCCGCAGGTTTCTGCCCTTCTCTGTGGAATACAGCTTTCCGGAGCGAATCGGATGCAGAAGATATTCCTTTTTATATTTCAGCCGTTTTCTCTCCAAAGACCCCGGCGGATACTTCCGGTTCACCTGCTCGCTCAGCTTCCGCCTCGCCTTAAAAATCAATGCCTCATGGCGGTTCAGATAAGAAAGCGTTTTTCCCATTTCCTCAATCTCATGGCGCAAATCCTTAATGATAATCTCCAGATTGGTCACATGATTATTGGTCAGACGCTGTACCTCCGTAATCTTGCGAATCGTCACATCCTTCTCCCGGGCGTGGATCTTCATCTGCTCGATCCGCTCCCTGGCCCGGGCCAGGTCACTCTCCGCCCGGCGAATCTCCTCAGTTCCCAGAGAACTGACCATATAATTGCCCAGATACCGCTGCTGATTCTCCCCATGGACGTAGTTCTGAAAACTGGCCTCCATTTTTTCATATACCTGCACCAATTCCGGCGTAACGGCAAAAGCTTCCAGCAATTCCTCGCGGCTCAGTCTGCCCATAAGGCTTCCATACTGTTCGCAGAAATAATAAAGAATCCGGTATCTCACAAAATGCTCCGGTACCGGGAAGGTAAACACCCATTCATAATCCAGGCAATAATTCCCTTCTTTTGTCAGCAGGATATTTTCAAAAAGCGCGTCAATATTCGACACCTCGCAGGCGGTGTCCTCTTCCAGCAGCGTCAGTTCCTGTCCGGTCAGCCCTTCGCCAAACACCTCCAGAAATTCCTCTGTCCGCACAAACTCCCTCCTGCTCTCAGGCCGGATGTCATAGATTTGCTCCATAGCCTCCCGAAGGGTTTCAAGAGGAAGCTTCCCGCCAGATAGTTCCTCCCCCAGCCGCTCCGCCCAGGTCTGCCCCGTAAGATAGGGGAAATACGCCGCGTTTTTATCTTCCCGATAAGCCGGCTCTGCCACCTTGAGCAGACGATGTTGTTCCGAAAGCCTGCGGTACTTCTCCTCAAAAGACCAGATATGTCCCATGCCGGCCAGACTGAGCGCCGCCTTTTCCACATACCGGCTGCCATCCTCTTTCCGACAGATACAGGTTTTGATCTGAAATCCTTCTTTCCGGGTCTTATTGTATTTAATAAAAATCCTCTCGCGCTTCTGTTTCAGCCGCGTCTCATCCATGCTCCAGAATACCAGGTAAGAATTGGCATACAAATCAAACAGCCCGTCCTCACAGACCGCATCAAAACCCTCCCCCATATCCGTCACATGATAACGGGGATAATCATAAGCCGGGATCACCCGGGTCAGATCCCCCTTTTTCGGTAAATACTCATCGGAATAAATGCTGATGGGCGTCCGGTAATCCGGCATGGGATAATAAAAGCAGCTATATCCTGACCGGCTTTCGGCCCGCCCTTCCTCCTTCCCTTGTCCTTTTCCATGCAGCATAGCCTGAAGCTGCCTCTTGGTCAGCGCATTTTCCTCCCGTGCCGTTCCCGACCAGTACTTCATCCCCAAGGCATTGGGTACTGCCAGAATCAGCGTTCCCTCTGGCTTTAGAAGCCTCTTTGCCGCGTCGATCTCTTCTTGGCGCAAAACCGTTTCCATGCCGGCCATCACCACATAATCATAGGCGGCCGGCGCCTCCGCCGCATATGCTTCCAGCGTTTTCTCCACATAATCCATATTTTTTGCGGCCGGATAACGCAGGCGCACCGTCTCAAGGGCTTCCTGCCTTTCATCCAGCACCGTCACCCAGGCCGTCTCCGACCGGTACAGCCCGGTCATGGCGCCATAATCCGCGCCCACCTGCAAAAGTCTGGCTTCCGGCTCAAAATCATACCATTCCAGCAAAAGTTCCCTCTGATCGGAAAGGGCATAAAAATAATCCAGCCGCTTATTCTCCAGCAGCGCCTGCCGGATATCCCCGTCGTAGGCCTTTAAGGTCATCTGAATCTCATTATCTATTCTCATCATCTCGTTCCTCATCTCACAGGCAGCCTGAGCCCGGTTTCCATTCTCAAATTTCCCGCAAAGCGGCACGTGCAGATGGCGGGAATGAATTTTCAAACACGCTCTAACTCTTTCTTTCCACCGGATGGTAAACAGCCTCCACCTTCGACTCCATATCGTAGACCCCTACCGTATTCTTGTTGGAAATCACGGTAATATTGGCCACATCGTAAAGCCGATGATAGACCGTGTGCTCTCCCTGCTCAAATCCGGTGCAGCTCATGGAAAGCAGATACTCTCCGCCCTGCAAAGTCATTTTCTGCCGGAAATTCACCTCATATTCATCCCCTGCCTTCACCGGCCGGATATCCGCCCCCTCAAACATGGTGTTGGTCCCCGACAGTTCCGCCCCTTTCTTATCTTTGATCGTATAAGTGAAAATCGGCGCCGGAATATCTTCCAGAAAGCGGATCTTCTCCCGAATGGTAAAATACTCCCCCTTCAGCAGCAGATTGGTCAGATTCCCCCGCTCGTCAAACATTCCCAGGTCATAGATCTGCGCCCTTCCATCCCCATACTCTGTGCGATTGGGATTGATGGTGATATGTTCCTTCATCAGGCCTTCCTTATCCGCCCGGCCGTCTGCCGGATTTTCTCCGTTTTCTCTTCCCGAATCCCCGATTCCTCCGGAGAAATCATTCATCTCCTGCAATTCCTCCTCCAGATCCTCCATCTGGTTGGCCAGAATCTTTTTGTACAAATCCACCATCTTCCCGGGGGCGCCCTCGGCAATAAAGCTGCCCTTATTCAGCAGCACCACCCGGTCGCAATATTTAATCACACTGCCCATATCATGAGTAACCATGAGAATCGTGGTTCCGTTCTGCCGGATTTCCTCCATCCTCCGATAGCACTTGGACTGGAAAAACACATCTCCCACGGAAAGAGCCTCATCCACAATCAGAATCTCCGGCTCCACGTTAATCGCCAGCGCAAAAGCGAGCCGCACAAACATGCCGCTGGAATAGGTCTTCACTGGCTGGTACACGAAGTCTCCGATATCCGCAAAATCCAGGATATCCTGCAGCTTCGCTTCCATCTCTTTTCTGGAAAATCCCATCATGGTTCCGTTCATATAAATGTTCTCGATACCCGTGTACTCCATGTTAAAACCCGCTCCCAATTCCAGCAGGGCTGAGATCACGCCCTCCACCTGCACCTCTCCGGAGGTGGGGGTCAGCACACCGGTAATAATTTTCAAAATCGTAGATTTGCCTGAACCATTGGTTCCGATAATTCCTACCGTCTCCCCTTTTCTCACCTGAAATGAAATCCCGTTCAGGGCAAAAAAATCTTTATGATAATTTTTATGGGACAGGCTTAAAGATTCTTTGAGACGGTCAATGGGTTTCTCGTACAATCGGTATACTTTGCTTACATCCTGTACCCGGATGGCATATTCCACACTCTCTTCTATCGGCATGGCTTTCCTCTCATCTTCATAATTTCCATATGTCCGCAGAACGGCTGGTTTTGCTGCGCTTTGTTTCCTCTGCGCGCTTTTGTGGGTGCTGCGTCTGGCTGCGAAACGCATGCTGCGATTTTGGCTTGTATTCGCTAAGTGTTCCTATTATAGCATAAACTATAGCTGATTGACAGCCGTTAAATTTGTTTTTTGTGTGATTCTGTGTTTTGGGGGACTTGGGATTTTGGGAGTATTGTTTAATAGGAAAAGAGCATTTAAGAAAATAGTATATGAAATGTGGTTTTTTATTTAGAACTAAAAGACGGCGGCCGGTTAGTGAGCGGCCGCCGTCTTTTAGCCTTAGTCTTTGTTTGTCCCAGTATTTCCGTTGAATTTTTTTATTATTCTTTTACGTGGCCTACCAAAAAGGAGTCGATGAAGTCATGGTTTAGCTGAATTCCTAGTCCTGGTGCGGTGGGAACGTCTACTGTGCCGTTATGGATCTTATGTTCATAGGCTTCTGTTACCATTTCGTAGTGGATCGGATCATGGAAGGGGAAGATTTCCTGGATGGCCAGGTTGCTGAGGCAGGCGGATAGCTGTAGGGAGACGGCTGTCAGGATCGGGCCTCCGCAGTTGTGGGGAGCGATTCTGGCGCAGTATGTCTCTGCTGCTGCCCCGATGTGGAAGGCTTCCATGATGCCGCCGCAGGTGCCGGGGTCTGGCTGGACAATGTCTACAGCCCTGGATTCCAGAAGCCGCCGGAAGCCGTATCGTGTATACAAACGTTCTCCTGTCGCCAGGGGGATGTTCACTTTTTCGCGGATCGTGCGATAGGCATCCACATCGAATGCGTCCATGGCTTCTTCGTACCAGAAAATATCAAAGGGTTCGATTGCCTGTCCAAAACGCCACATCATGTCTGTGGTGCCTTCTGCGGTTACATCTACCAGCAGATTGCGGTCCGGGCCGATTGTCTTGCGAACCAGTTCTACCGCTTTTACCGCACAGTCAAAGTTGGCTTTTGTTACATTTCTGTTTTTGATATGCTTATTCAGATGGCGGACCGGGTCTACCTGGCTCATGGGATACATTTTCAGCGAATCAAATCCTTTTTCCGTCACGGCTTCTGCCCTTCTGGCAAAATCTTCCGGGGTTACGCATTTTCCTTCTGACCAGCCGTTGGCGTAGACCGGTATCTGTTCCCTCTGTTTTCCTCCCAGAAGCTGGTAGACGGGGACTCCCAGGGCCTGGCCTTTAATATCCCACAGGGCATGTTCCAGGGCGCTGGCGGCTGCGTAAAAGATTGCGCCTGCTCCTTTCCCCCAGAAGGTATCATAATAGAAATCATTCCAGATCGAGGAAATCTCTTCGGGATTTTTTCCAATCATGAAGCGTTCTGCCAATTCCTCTGCCATCTTTGCTGCCGCATGGCATCCTACCCCGAAGCCTACGGCGCCCTCTCCCAGGCCGCAGATCCCTTCATCGGTGATGACCTCCACAATCACAGGCCGAAAAGACCCGGTGTCTACCACATAAACTTTTACTTCCTTTATTGTCATGCTCTTTCCTCCCTTACAATCGGTTGATTTCTTTTACATAATGACAGGCTACATAATGCTCTGGCAGCACTTCCTCCAGTGTGGGCTCCTCTTGTGCGCATCGATCGGTGGCATAGGGGCAGCGCACGGCAAAGCGGCAGGCTTTTGGCGGCTCAATGGGAGAGGTCAGTTCCCCTTTTAGCAAAATCCGGTTTCTGGCTCCGCCCAGTTTTGCTCTGGGGATTGCGGAAAGCAGCGCTTTGGTATAAGGATGAAGTTGTTTTTCAAAGAGGGCCCTGGCTGCGGATTTCTCTACCACCACGCCCAGATACATCACCATAATATCATCGGATATATGCTTAACCACGGAAAGATCATGGGTTACAAAAATATAAGTGAGATTTCTTTCTTCCTGCAAGTCCATCATCAGATTCAGAATCTGTGCCTGAATCGACACATCAAGGGCAGAAACCGGCTCGTCGCAGACGATAAACCGGGGATTCAAAGCCAGTGCTCGGCCGATGCCGATTCGCTGCCGCCTTCCTCCATCCAATTCATGAGGATAGCTATGCTCATACCGCTCCGGCAGGCCGACGATGTCCATCAGTTCCCGGACCCGCTCATGATACTCTGCCTTCGTTTTGCATACCCGATAAACCTTCAGGGGTTCTCCGATAATCTCGGCTACCGACTGCCGGGGATTGATAGAAGAATAGGGGTCCTGAAATACCATCTGCATATTGCGCCTCAGTTCATGCAGTTCGGTTTTGGATGGGTTTGATATATCCTTTCCATTATAAAGAATCGTTCCTTCCGTCAAGGGCAAAAGATGAAGAATCACCCGGCCCAGGGTTGACTTTCCACAGCCGGATTCTCCCACCACCCCCAGCGTTTTCCCCTCCTCGATAGAAAAGGATACATCATCTACCGCATGGAGCATTCCTGATTTCGTAGGAAAATATTTTTTCAGATGTTTTACTTCCAGCAATTTTCCCATCTATTCCCCCCCTTTCTCATCCTGAGCCAGAAAGCATTGCACTTCATGAGTGTCTGACAGGCGGACCACCGGTGGCTGTTTTTTGCACTGCTCGGTTGCATGCTGGCAACGTTCGCAGAAGTTGCAGCCCTCCGGCAGCGCCGCCGGGTCCGGCATCATTCCAGGTATGATATTCAAACGCTCGCTTTCCACATCCAGATCCGGAATCGACTGGAACAGGCCAATGGTATAGGGATGTCTGGGGGATTCGTAGATATCCTCAAGAGTCCCTTTCTCCACGATTTCACCGGCATACATGATCGCCACCTGATCACATACCTCCGCCACTACCCCCAGATCATGGGTGATCAGGATCATAGCGGTCTTATAGGTTTCCTTCAGTCTGCGCATCATGTCCAAAACCTGCGCCTGAATCGTCACATCCAACGCCGTGGTGGGTTCGTCGGCTATCAGCAGCCGGGGATTGCAGGCCAATGCGATCGCGATGATCACCCGCTGCTTCATCCCTCCGGAAAACTGATGAGGGTATTCCCCGTATCTTTGCCCTGGTATTCCCACCAGCTCCAGCATCTCGCAGGCCTTCTTTTGTGCATCCTGCCGGGAAATCTTTTCGTGAAGCTGGATAACCTCCATAATCTGTTCCCCTACCGTCATGACCGGATTTAAAGAAGTCATGGGGTCCTGAAAGATCATGGCGATATCCTTTCCCCGGATTTTCCGCATTTCTTTATTGCTTTTTTTCAGTAAATCCTCTCCGTCCAGAAGGATTTCTCCCGATTTCACTTTCCCAGGCGGGTTGGGAACCAGTCCCATGACGCTGAGCGCCGTGGTCGTTTTCCCGGCTCCGGTTTCCCCCACCAGGCCGATGGTGGCCCCTTCCTTTACGGTCAGCGAAATGCCGTTTACCGCCTGAACCACATCCCTGCCCACGCTGTACTGCACTACCAGATTTTTAATTTCCAAAAGTTCCATACTCGTCTCCTCCTTTACTGTTTCAGACGCGGGTCAAGAGCATCCCGCAGGCCGTCACCCAGCATGTTCAGAGCAAAGGCTGTCACGACAATCGCCAGCCCCGGAATAATGGCAATATGCCAGTAATCCCGCAGATAGTCACGGCCTGCCGAGATCATCAGTCCCCATTCCGGAGTCGGCGGCTGCACTCCCATTCCCACAAAGCTTAAGGAAGCGCTCATAAGGATTACGCTCACTGCTCCCAAAGTGTACTGGACAATAATCGGCGCCAGTGCATTAGGAATAATATGGCGGAATATGATTCTTCCGTTGCTGCACCCGATGGAACTGGCCGCCTCCATAAACTCCCGGTCCTTAATGGTGAGCACCTGCGCCCTCATAATGCGGGCAAACTCCGGAGACTGGGTCACCGCCAGGGCAATCATCATATTTTTCATATTGCTGCCCAAAGCCGCCACGATGCTGACACACATCAGCATGGTAGGAATTCCCATCAGAATATCTACCAGCCGCATAATGATATTATCCATTTTCGGATAAAACGCCGCCAGCAATCCCAGAGCGGAACCCATAATCGCTGCAGAGGTAATGCAGACAAAGGTAATAAAAAGAGTATAACGCCCTCCTACCAGAATTCTTGTCAGGATATCCCGCCCAAAATTATCCGTACCGAAGAGATGGCTGGCACAGGGAAACATAAGCCTGTCCGTAAAATTCTGAGCCGCATAGTCATAAGGGGACAGCAGCGGCCCAAATAAAGAAAGCAGCAGAATCACAATTAAGGTACATAACCCTGCCATCGCCATCCGGTTCTTCTGCAGCCGTTTCCAGATTTCTGCCGCCTGTGAGGTCTTTTTCCTTTTTCTGTTCCTGGAATCAGCCATTTGACGCACCTCCTGTCCCTACAGCTGCCGCCTTTTTCTTGTTGGAGTACATGGATTTGATCCGGGGATCAATAAAGCAATATACGATATCCACCAGCAGATTAATCACAATACAGTTCAACCCGATCCAGAGGACCCCTCCCTGCACTACCGGGTAATCCTTAAAATTCACACTGTCGATAATATATTTTCCCAGACCCGGAATGGCAAATACCGTCTCAACCAGCACCGCGCCTGCCAAAAATCCACAGATACGGATTCCGATAATCGTCACAATCGGTACCTGGGCATTCTTAAATGCGTGATGCATGATTGTTTTCCACTCGCTCTGCCCCTTTGCACGGCTGGTACGGATATAATCCTGGCGAATCACCTCCAGCATACTGGACCTGGTCATACGCATAATAGAAGTACTTGCCTGCAGGCCCAAAGTAAATACCGGAAGAATCCAATATTGAGGCCCATAAGTCCCCGTAGCCGGAAGAATCTTCAGCTTGACAGAAAACAAAAGCACAAGCACCATCGCCACCCAGAAGGACGGGGCAGAAACGCCAAACAGCGAGATGATCGTCCCCACCCGGTCAAAGATGGAATATTGCTTCACTGCCGCGATAATTCCGGCGGCTACCCCGATTACCACTCCCAGAAGCGTACTCAGCAGCGCCAGCTTCAAGGTATTGGGGTATCGATCCATAATCTCCGTAAACACGGGACGTCCCGTCTTATAGGAAGTCCCGAAATCCCCCTGAAGGACACCGGCAAAATACCGGCCCAGCCGGATCAAATAAGGGTCATCCAGTCCATATTCCTTGTGTATCTCCATCACCTGCTCCGGTGTTGCGTTTTCTCCCAGAATTGCATAAGCCGGATCCCCCGGCGTAATATACATCAGAGTAAAAACGATAACGGTAATTCCAAACAGGATCGGCAGCATCATCAAAATTCTCTTTGCTATATATCTCAGCACTTGCTTACCCTCCTCTATCTCCATATACAACTTATGTTGCACAGGATTGCCCCCATGCAACATAAACTCCGCCACTTATTATTCAAAATATACAAACTGCAGATAATGCTGCTCATAGGAAGGCGTAATCTTAAAGCCTCTCACATCCGGCTGGCAGGCTGCATTCAGTTCCTTATGCCATACAGGAAGCACCACATGGTTCTGCATCAGCATTTCCTGGCACTGATAATATAACTCATTACGGGTATCCGTATCCGTAGTCGTCAGCGCTTTGTCAATCAGTTCATAGTATTCCTCATTCTCCCAGCTGGAGATCGGCCATTCTGACGTATCCGGCAGCCAGCGGAACAGGGTACGCCCTGCCTCGCCCGTAGACGCTGTCAATCCGTAAATGGTCATAACACCTTCTCCGGCAGCCAGGCTGGAAGCCCACTGGGTAGAATCCATGACATCGATGTTTACCCGGATTCCCACCTCGCTCAGCTGTGCCTGTATCACCTCACAGAAGTCTTTTCTCTGCTGGTCATTACTGTTGCAGGAGATCGAGGTCTCAAATCCATCCGGATACCCTGCCTCCGCCAGTAATGCCTTGGCCTTCTCCAGATCCCGGGCAGGGAAGAAAGAACTCATATCCGGATGCCGGCCGTCGATGCCTGGGGAAATCATCCCTGTCGCGCGCTGCCCAAAGTTTCCATAAGCTACCTCTACCGCCTGGTCGATATCTACCGCCAGCCATACGGCCTCCCGGACCCGCTCGTCGTCAAAAGGTTTTTTGGCCTGGTTCATATACAGGTAGCTGGTGTTCGCCCCCATTGCCGATACCAGGTTGATATTTTCGTTTGCCCTCACCCGGTCCACATTGGTCGCCGTGATTTCATATACAATATCCGCGCCGCCGGACTCTGCCTCTATGACCCTGGAGGAGGAGTCGGAAATATAACGCAGGGTCAGGTTTTTTACGTAAGGCTGTCCCGCGATCCAATAGTCCTCAAAGCCTTCCAGCGCCAGACTGTCGCCAGCGGAATATTTTACCACCTTATAAGGGCCTGTACCCACCGGCGCTTTAAAGAAATCACCGCCGGATTCCTGGTAAGAACGCTCCGAAATAATTCCGCACAGAGGGTTCTCCAACATGGCCACCTGGATGGCATAGGGTTCTACGGTCACCAGCTTAAAGGTGTAATCACCAGTCACCTCGGTCTTGGAAAAATCCACCTTGTTGACCTGCATGGCCGCCACCGTATTATCATCCACCAGACGTTTTAATGTAAAAAGCACATCACTGGCCTTCAGTTCATCGCCATTGTGGAATTTCACGCCCTCGCGGATTTTGAAATTGATGGTACAATCGTCCTCATATTCCCAGCTTTCTGCCAGCCAGGGAATCAGCTTCCCTTCATCGTCATAGACCACTAAAGTCTCATAAATCTGGCGTGTGGACTGATGCTTGTTCTGGGTAACCGAATCATGGGGGTCCAGAGAACCCGGATCTGCTGATATCACTACCGTCATGGAATCCTTTGAGGATTTGATATCCGTCGGCTCCGCAGAAACAATCATACCACTGGCGCTGGCATATCCTGTATTCGTCTGAGGCGCTTCCGTCTGTGCAGGCGCATCCGTTTCCTGCGCCGCCGGGGTCTCTCCCCCTGGCTGCGATGGCGTTTCTGTCTTTGAGCAAGCTGTAACTGACAGTGCGATCAGAAAACCCGCAGCCAGCGCTGCCATTTGTTTCATGGTTTTTTTCATAATGATCCTTCCTTTCTTTTGTTTTATAGAGTCTATTCCAAGCCACTCCGGTGGTTAGAATCCTGCGGTTTGCCATTGTTTTCTGTTCTTTTAATTTCTTACCGATGCAGGTGTGCAAAAATCGGAAGATCCATGATATTGGTCTGGGGAGCCTGAAGTTCCTCCGCCACACGCAGAAGGAAGTTAAATCCACTGGTTCTGGAACCGCTCCTGGGCGCTCCGGTCTTCGTCACCCAGGCTCCCATGGCCAATCCGATCTCCTTCTCCGGAGAGTCCAGAGTCCCTCCTGCCCTTCCGGATGGCACCACCAAAAACCCCTGATCCATCAGATAACGTGCGGTCTCTATCGCTTCGGTCAGCGTACCCGCCTGATTAGGCTTAAAGATCATCCCTCTGGCCGCTCCCATTTCTACTGCCTTTTTGGCACGATCCAGGCTGGTGCAGAGAAAGTCATCGCCGATGATCACCGAGCGGATCTGCTCGCTCGCCAGCTTAAAGCCTTCAAAATCCTCCTCCTGAAGAGCATCCTCAATAAACGCAATCGGATACTGGTCTGCCAGGTCTTTCAGCTGGCCGATAATAAAGTCACGATCTACGTAATCCCCTCTCCAACGGTATAATTTCTTTTCTTCATCATAATATTCACTGCTGGCACAGTCAAAGGCATATGCCATATGATTAGTATAACCTAAATCTTCCACTGCCTGAGCAATAATTTTCATTACTTCCGCCGGATCATCCGAAGGAGCACCCCATCCGCTGTAGTTCCCCATGGCCGGTTTTCCGCCGTTGTACTTTTCAATCAGATCGCCCAGATGGTAAAAAGTCTCTACAATCATCCTCACTGACTGCTCCATGGATTCCGCCCCATACGGCAGAATCATAAACTCCTGAAACGCCTGCGTCTTGCCATAATAGGTGCCGCCATTGACAACATTCGCGGAAGGACTCATGATGTACGGAATGGGAGAGGCTGCCAGGTTCTGATAGATGGTTTTATGATTCTCTGCTGCCGCCGCCTTTGCCACTGCTACCGAAACAGCATAGATTGCATTTCCTCCCAGATTGGTCTTGTAGCGTGTGCCATCCAAAGCGATCATTTTCTGGTCAATCCCCTCCTGGTCATGGACATCCATCCCGATAATCGCCGGGGCCAGGACATTGCGGATATGATCAATCGCTTTATAAACGCTAAGTCCTCCAAACATCTTAGGGTCCTTGTCCCGAAGCACAAAAGATTCATTGGCTCCCACCGAAGACCCCGTTGAGGCGCCTGCCCGGCCCAGGGCCCCGCTCTCGGTGATCACATCCACCTCCGCCACCGGTCGGCCCTTGCAATCCAGTACCTGCCTTGCTTTTACTTCTTTAATTTTTGACATATTCAACCTCCTTTAATAATAAATCAATAATTATCTATGTAACATATATTTAAATCACAGAGATTTGTCCCGGTATTGCCCGTATAGATGTAATCTCCGATCTTTTCCAGAGCATTGCCTGTACTGTGATAGCGCAGTGCCTCAAAGACATTCTCCCCGGAAGCCTCCAGCCTCTCTACCGTACTTCCATCCACAATGCCGCCGGCATGAATCGTCGGCCCGTCGGTTCCCTCCGTGTCGATGGACGCCCCGGCCACTCCCTGGATTCCCTTCAGGCCAATAGCCATTCCCAGCACCAGTTCCTGCGACGGGCCTCCCACTCCCCGTGGTTCCTGTTCGATATTGCAGGTAGTCTCTCCCGCACAAACCACAAAACAGGGTTTTGGCACCGGACTGTCCTGATACTTGATCTCACGGATCAAAGAGGATAAAAACATACCGGCCTGGCTGCTCTCCCCTTCCAGATAAGTAGTAAGCACCATACAGTTATCTCCCATTTTTTCCGCAATCTCTTTTGCCGCTTTGCAGGAATCTGCCAGGTTTCCGATCACAAAAGTGGTGATTTTGTTTTCGTCAATGTCAAAAGGCGTTTCCTTCACCTGGCTGTCATCAAAAATATATTGAACCACGCTTTCTGGAAGCTTGTCCTTAAGAGCATAATTGGCAATCATCTCCCTGGCCTCCTTTATCGAGGTCTGGTCCCCGCCAAAGGGAGTTCCGCGAAAATAAGCTGGCTGGCTCCTGTCCGCAACCGTCGGTTTCCCCACGGCATCACTGATCTGGAAGCTAATCAGTTCCGCGCCTTTTTCATGGCAGATCTTCTCTGCCAGCCGCCCGCCGTTGGTCTGGGAAATATGACGCCGTACGGCATTGATTTCCAGGATTTTTGCGCCGCTTTTTAACAGAAGATCCTGAGCCGCAATCTCATCCTCGAGAGTAATCGGGGCCACCGGATAGGTCAGAAGAGCAGAACTTCCTCCGCTGCAGACGCTGATAAAAAGATCCCTTTCGGATGCCGCCTCAATGACTTCCAGCATTCTCTTTGCCGCTTTTATCCCTTCCTCATTCGGCAGCGGATGGCCGCCCACATACACTTCGGTATTACAGTAGCAATCCTCTTCTTCCACAATCTTGACGGAAATAATCCCCTTGGTAATGCGCTCCCCCAAGACCTCACATACCGCTTTTGCCATCGCATTACAGGCCTTTCCCGCACCCAGAAGATAAATATTTCCTTTTGTACTCAGATCCCATGTCCTTGTCCCTACTGACAGAAGTTCGCCTTCCAAATGCATGATCTCAAGGATTCTTTTGTAGGCATCTACCTCCTGCAGGGTCAGGTCCATCAGCTGAAGCACCTTCTGCCGGGCCCTTTCGTCACCTCTGTTTGCAATCTCTTCATAGTTACGTATCTTTTTTATCACATCCGCACCTCCGTACTTATGGATTGATTACCAGCAAATTTTCATACCCTGTTATTGTCTTTTATGAATATCTTTCTTGTTGCAAAATCGCGTTTTTCTGTGCATAATAACGTTTTTTCCATTATAATACACAATTTTACGATTGAAAAATGCCAATTTTAGGGGTAAAATATTCATGTTGCGTATATTTTCAAAAACACGCATCCTGTCCTTAAAATAAAAATGGAGGTATTTCTATGACTGTATCAGAAATTGACGCCTTTCTTGCCGCCGTCCGTTACGGAAGCCTGACCGAAGCTGCCCGGTGCCAATACACCAGCCAGCCAACTCTGAGCCGGCGGATTCATTCACTGGAAAATGAACTCGGATATCCATTATTGATACGAGGAAAGGGGATCCGCACCGTAGAACTGACCCGCCAGGGAGAAAAATTCATTCAGATTGCTGAAAGCTGGAAACGTCTCTGGGAGGATATGCAGCATATCAATACCTGCCAAGAGGATCATCTGCTGCATTTTTCCGCAGTCAACAGCCTGGTAAGCTATATCATCTATCCTGCCGTCTACTCCTTCATCAACAAGAATTCCAACATCCGGGTGATTCTGGAAAGCCAGCATTCCTACTCCTCCTATACCCGGGTTCAGGAAGGGATTCTGGACGGAGCGTTTGTGTGCAATACCTTTTACAGCCGCACGCTCCAGGCCATCCCCCTCTGGCAGGAACCTATGTATCTGGTGGCCGGTCCCGGGGTTGAGGCCTGCCCCCATATGCTCCCTGCCGACCTGGACAGCAGCCATGAAATCCGGGTCCCCTGGAATACAGAATTTGAAGAATGGCATGATTATTGGTTCGGGGTCCAAAACAACAGCCGCCTGATTATCGACCAGATGCCGGCTGTACAGCATCTGATGCTTGAGAATCCTTCCCTCTGGATGGTGGCCCCCATTTCCGCCGCCCGCCAGATCGCCAAAAGCGCAAACTCCCGGCTTCTCCCTTTATCTTCCTATCCCGTACGGCGGATTTCCTATATCTCCAAGCAGGGATATTCGTCGGAGGCCATGATGGATTTTTTAAAGCATCTGGTGAGAGATATTTCAAGAATTGAAGAGATTTCCGTAACGGCAGATTTCTTGCTGAGAAATGAAGAATAGACGTATGAAGCCCCAGTGTTTTGACAAAAGATAACCCCGAAAGAATGCCTGTCCACAAAGCACTTCTTTCGGGGTTAAAAATTTTATTTCCGCTCACTCACACCTTTTGCCCGCTCACACGCCTCCTTCATCCCTCTCACATACTCCTCCACATACCCCGGAGCCTCCTTCCCATATTTCTCAATCAGCTTAATAATCGCCGATCCCACAATCGCCCCATCCGAAATAGCGGCCATTCTCTCTGCCTGCTCCGGCGTAGAGATTCCGAACCCAACGGCACAGGGAATCTTTGTATTCTGGCGAACCACTTCCACAATCGCCTTTAAGTCCGTCTTAATCTCATTTCTCGTCCCAGTCACTCCCAGGCTGGAGACAATATACAAAAAGCCTTCCGCCTCCCCGGCAATCCTGGCAATCCGGTTTTTCGACGTAGGCGCAATCAGAGAGATCAAATCCACCCCATATTTCTTGCAAAGAGGCTGAAACTCTTCTTTTTCCTCAAAAGGCAAATCCGGCAAGATCAGACCATCAATCCCAATCTCTTGGCAGGCGGAGATAAACCGCTCCGCTCCATAAGAAAACACCACGTTGGCATAAGTCATAAATACTATGGGAACCGTTACATCCCTGCGCAGCTCCCGCACAAAATCAATGATCTTATCCGTGGTGACGCCCCCATTCAAGGCCCGGAGATTCGCTCCCTGAATCACCGGGCCCTCAGCCGTAGGGTCCGAAAAAGGAATTCCCAGTTCTATCAAGTCTGCCCCGCCCCTTACCGCTTTGCGAACCACAGCCCCGGTGGTCTCCAAGTCCGGGTCCCCACAGGTAATAAAAGCAACAAACGCTTTTTTATCCTCAAATGCCAAATTAATTTTACTCATGAATATCCTCCCCCCGATACCGGGCTATAGCGGCACAATCCTTATCTCCTCTGCCGGAAATCGTTATCACAAGAATCTGCTCCCCGGACATGGCGGGGGCCAGCTTTATCCCATAAGCCACTGCGTGGGCCGACTCGATGGCCGGGATAATGCCCTCCGTCCTTGCCAGATACTCAAAGGCATTTACCGCCTCATCATCAGTGACCGGAACATACTCCGCCCTGCCGATATCGTGCAGCCAGGCATGCTCCGGCCCAATCCCCGGATAATCCAACCCCGCAGAAATCGAATATACCGGCGCAATCTGCCCGTACTCATCCTGGCAAAAATACGACTTCATCCCGTGAAAAATCCCCACCTTTCCGGTATTCACCGTAGCTGCCGTCTCAAAGGTGTCAATGCCCCTTCCTGCTGCCTCACAGCCAATAAGCCTGACCTCTTTCTCCTCCATAAAATGATAAAAGCTGCCAATGGCATTGGAGCCGCCTCCCACGCAGGCAATCACCGCATCCGGAAGCCTGCCCTCCTTTTCCAGCATCTGCTCCCTGGCTTCCCATCTGGTCCTCCGCCTTATTGATGTACTCCTCATACTCTTTCTCCGGCGCTGAATCTGCCACAATCCCGGCGCCGCTTTGGACAAATACCTTGCCATTTTTCCTACCTCCTATGTTCCTTTTGCCGTCTTTCTGCCAGGGAAACCAGAATCCGGCTCATGATTCATGGAAATAAAAAAACGCCCCTGACAGAATATAACCAATACACTCTGTCAAGGACGAATAGAAATCATAGAAACCATCCGCGGTGCCACCTTGCATTCATGGGTACTCCTAATAAACCCATGCCCTTAGCAGGATACCAACATATCCCCGGCAACTGACGTATGCCCACACGTTGCAGAATACTCTGTAAAAACAGTCAGTCCGCCGGATCGTCCGGATTCCTTCGATTTTCACATTTGACTGCACCCTCAGCGGTCCATTTGACAACTTGTTTCTCACCTGAATCTCAGCAACACAGGCTCTCTGTAAAGGCATTATTGCCGTTATCTCCGCTTCAACGGTTTATTGTATTAAATTTTTCTCACTATACCATCTTAAACTGTTTTTGTCAAGGAAAAATTCCGGCAGCCGCATCGGATTCCCGCGCCATCACGAAAACGGCAGTTCCTCAACTCCAAAATCGTCTTCCAAAATCCCCCACTTTCCAAAATCCCCCTCCTCCGAAGAAGCCTCCTTCTCAAAGGGATTCACCTTCTCCACCAGCTTCGGCCGTTCTCCCCGGACAAACAGATATGCCTGCTCCAGTCCCATCCCCAATATGGAATCTACCGTCCGGTTGGCTCTGGCACTGATATATTCTGCCGTCTTCAAATCCTGACCGCCCAGATAAAGCATATGGTCGCAATTGTTGATAATCGTGTTTGCCTCTGCCTCCGAATACATGGAATTCAGCTGAGCAAGATTCTGAAGAATAATGCTGACCGATATTTCACGGGAACGAATCACAGACATGATTTTGTCAAAATGAGGAATACATACATTTGTCGCAAAGTCATCCATAATAATACGCACCGGAACCGGAAGGCGGCTGTCCTGGCTTTTATCCGCAGCCTTGCACAAAGCCTGAAGCGCCTGGCTGTAAAAGAGGTTGACAATACGGTCAAAGGAGCGGTCCGTGTCGCTGACATTGACAAACAGCACATGCTTTTCCTTCCCCATTTTCTCAAAGGATATCGTAGAATTATGACAAAAGATGTGCCTGGAATCCTCATAGTCAAACGCATCCAACGCCTGTGCCGCAAACTGGCGCACACAGCTCCAGGTCCGCTCTGCCTGATACAGCTGTCTGTACATTTTATACTTCTTCACGGCGAAGCTGTCCGGACATTCCTGCTCCCATTGCCCGAAAATATTTTCTCCCTTATCTGTACCAACTATCCGGAACAGTTCCACCACACTGCCCAGGTGCTGCTCCTCCTCCGGAAGGGCCTCCAGAACAAATGCTATAAGGCTTACCAACACCGTCTTTGCGCTTTCCTCCCAAAAAGGCTCATCCTTGTCCATCCTGGGCACCAGAAGATTGACCATGGATATCAGCTCCTTTTGATTATAATGAACCCCCCATCTGTCCCTGCTGATATATGCCAGCGGGTTATAGCTGCAGGAATTCTTCTGATTGACAAAATCCAACGTCTGCACCTGATATCCCGCTTCCTTCAGGGACAGTTCCATCCTCCTGGCCAGATCCCCCTTGGTATCGGCAATAATCATGCTTCCATAATGCTGATTAATATTGGGAATCACATAGCCGCTGGTCTTTCCCGCGCCGGAGGGCCCGATAATCACGTCATTGTTGTTTAATCTCGTTTTTCTTGTATCATTGGACACTTCTACATTTTTGGCTAAAATCCTAGTCTTATTTTCCATATTTTTGCTCCCTCTGATCTTCTCATTTCTTTTCACTTTGTTTCTCTTGGCTATTTATTCTTTTACTTTTCAGCCAGAAATCCTTATGGTTTTTCCATCTGCGGATTCCTGGCTGTTTACTAATATCAAGGTATTTGCCAGTTCTCTACAATTTGCTGATAATCCCAGTCGCCAGTCCGAATCCCACTGCTTCTTTCGCGCTGAAAAATGAGTCATACTTCGTTTTCTTGTATACTTCCTTTACAGGCTTCCCTGTGCGTTCCGAAATGATTTCACAAAGAATCTTTCTGGTCTCCATCAGAGAATCCACCTGCTTCTGAATCTCCAAAGGCTTGGCTCCTGCAAAACCACACTGGAAACTGGGGTCGTGAATCATCACCTTCGTATGCGGAAGCATTTCCCGTTTTTCGCCTGCCAGGAAGAGAATCGCCCCCATACTGGCTGCCGTTCCGATACATACGGTGCGAATCGGGGATGTCATCAGGTTCATATAATCATAGACAGCCAGACCGCTGACTACCTCTCCGCCCGGACTATTGATGTACACGGTAATTTCCTTCCCCGAATCCTCCTGCTCCAGAAACATCAGCTGCTTAATCAGATAGTTGGATGTCTGAGCATTGATTTCATCGGTTATAAACATCTGGCGCTTCCCCAGCAGCTCATCCTCAATCGCCACAGACTGGATTCCCCTTGAAGTTTCTTTCAGAATAAATGGTTCTTTTCCCATAATTCATTCTCCTTTTTTATTTGATGATAATAAGTTCTGATCTTCTTCCGCCTGACTGATTTTCGCCAGAATCCCTATCTTGTCCACCTGCTCCGCCATCGGCTGATAGGGAAAAGGCGCAATAAGCAAATCATAAATTGTCCGAATCCCCCAGCTATACATATGTATCCTGCCAGAAGCATCCCCGTATTTCGAGGTATTGGTGCAGACATTGACCAACGTACGAAGGACATGGTTCATATCGGTGTCACCGTCAATGCCTGTATATTCCTGAATTTCCTCATAGATCTCCTGCCCTCTCCCGTCACGGAAAATCATCTCCAGATAACGGCAATAATCATTAAGCGGAACTTTCAAAAACCGCCTTTGTATTTCACCGTAATCTTTATTGGAATCCCCGATCCATTCCCGAATGCTTCTTCGGCGGCTTCGTGCTGATTTGTTCTGTTTTTCCATATTCATGATCTCCTTTCTTTTGCACTGTCTGGCGCATATCCGGACAGCACACACGCTCTAATACCAATATCCCAGCTGGGCAATCCTAAGCAGCGCAGTATCGCTGCAAATACTTTCCACTTTATTTTCACGATATGTCTTTATCAGATACGCAATCTCACCCAGATTCAGAACACTGTCGCAAAAACCAGGAATCTTTAAATCAGCCAATATGTTTTTCGGCTGTCCGGAGGATGCCCGGTAATCGGGCTTGTACAGCTGTTTTACCGGGACCTCATATAAATCCGCCATAATCTTTGCAATACTTTGTGCGTCCTGATGTTTTGACATTTCCATAATTTCTTTTAATGTTCGTTTTCTCATGATAGTGATTCCTTTCTTTATCTTTTCTTTTCATTTTAAGCAGCGTCATACTCATCCCGGAGATAATCGTCCATCCGCTTCATACACGCTACCAGCAGCATCTCACCTTTGTTTCTGCTCCTGATCTTTGTCAGGTCGTTATAGCGGATGCCGCTTTTGCACATGTCATAGCATTTTCGGATATAAGGCCTCGTCATCAGATATTCCTTTGAGCCATCCGGTTTTACCACATAATAATTCAGCTGCTTTTTACCCTTCTTCTCATTTACGGTTGCCATAATTTTGATGTTTTCTCTGAACATAATGTTCTCCTTTTCGTATTTTATTGATGAGATTTTCTGTCCTTTTACAGAAAACCTGGTTAAAATCGCCTGTGGCGATGAAACTTCTTCAGAGAGGAGAATCCGCATTACGATGCGAATCCCCCTTTTCTATGTCTGCTCACGGACTCCCTACAGCAAATACGCTTGAAAGCCTCTGCCCTACGTTGCAGCCGCTCCTTCCGTCCCTATTTGCCCATCCGCTGCAGATTATAGACTCCTTTTTGGAATCTCGGTTGCCAAATTGCTCCCGGCACGGAAATACTCCGTGCCACTCTTTTATGAAATCGCAGAAACCGCGGTTACTGCTGCGGCTGTCCTGACCGGATGTAATGACTTCAGCAGACTTCTCACACCACTGATGAAACGCAAGGCAGGTTCCTTAAACATCTCATAGCAAAAAGTCTGAAAGCTTATCTCTTCACTGTCAGGTTCGCCATCCCCTGCCAAGCACCATTCCCCTATTGTCAGCGTCTGCCAGGCTTTAAAAGACATGACAATACTTGAACTTATAGCAAGGATGCCGAAAACGATATAGGCCATTGTTAAGTTAGCGTTCATGTTGGTAATGTAATTCATCATAGTGTTTTTCTCCTTTATTTTTTATATTTTGTTTTTTAGTATTTTAGTTTCTTTTCACAGGAACTTCCGGCACAGCGAAGGCTGTGCTTTGCTTTTTGCTTTTATTTTTCATCTTTCTTTTCATAAAGGCTTCCGGCACAGCGAAGGCTGTGCTTTGTTTTTTGCTTTTATTTTTCATTTTTCTCTTCATAAAGGCTTCCGGCACAGCGGAGGCTGTGCTTTGTTTTTTTGTTTTTTATTTTTATTTTCATAAGAACTTCTGGCACAACGGAGGCTGTGCTTTACTTTTTGTTCATTTTGTTTACTTCTAAGAATATTATCTTCTTTATGTTTCTATTGGGGGCACCTGTGGTGTCCCTTTTTTTCTGGTTTTTTTCTGGTTTTGACTCCTGCTTTTGATTCCTGTAGTTTTGATTTCTGATTTGTGATTTTGATTCTTCATTCAGTTTTAACTTCCGCCTTTCCCCCCTATCCCTTATATTCCGGAGGATTAACGTTATAAGCATATTTTTCAATGTTTGAAAGATTTTTTAATTTTTAGGTTTTCAAGCTAAGTCTCTTCGCAATTTCTTTCGGGACACCGGATGGTGTCCTTTTTCTTAGCTTTTATCTTACTTTTTACTTATATATAACTTATTAAAAAGATAAAAACTGATAAATCCAATCAAAAAGCACCCAAAAAATCCTTGTAAATAAAGGATTTTTTCAAAAAGAAAAAAGCAAAAACCACTGTATATTCCAGATTGATTTTTGCTTTTCTATGATCAAAATATTATTTATATAAATTTATTTTTATTTATAATGGATTGATTTTTCTTTTTTGACTTTGCACCACTAATTTATCACACCATCATCCGATACCCCGTCTCCATCCCCTTTTTATCCGTTTTCGGCTCATACCCACTAATGTATTCCATGGACCGGTAAATCTCCAAAATCTGCCCTACTATCCGATGAATCCGCTGACGCTTATGCCTTCTGGCTGCATCCGAACTGCAGTCGGAAAAATCAATTCCTATCTCCGGCAGCATTCCTGCCATTCCCGTATCCGAAGTCCCCCTGCGCATATAGACAATCTCATTTGCCTTAAAATTATTTTTGGAATTGCGCATCAGTTCAATCCGGCGGATCAGATAATGCTTAATCATCATCACCTCCCGGGTATTTGGCAGTTTTTCTCCGCCATTCCGAGACTTCAGATTCAGGCACCTGGCATCAAAAGAAATAAACTGCCGGTTTACCTCGCCGGCATATTCATACAAAGGCATGCAGCATTCCACCTCCAGCATCCGATAGCGGCATCTTCCCGCCGGGACCGCGGCAAGAAACGCCCCCCGAATCCATCCGCCATCCGAACGCCGAATATTCCTCTGAGCCAGTTCTTCCGAACAATTGATATCCAGCTGGGTACTGCACAGACGTTCCACGCTTTCCTCCAGTTCCCTTTTCCTGGCCGGCGTCAGCACCTGCTCCGGATTGCCATACAAGAGACGCAAAATCTGCTTCAGGGTAAACGTTCTCTCTATCAGATCCCAATCCGGCCCCATGCTGATGCTATAGATCATATCCGCTACCATACAATCGAAAACCGAAAGCTTCTGGCTGATCACATACCAGACGTTTACCGTCTCGCCTCCCTGCCTCCCCACATTTACCTTATTCAAGGTCTGATCCAGATCCTCATACTTCTGAATCTGGCCAGACTTCCGGATCTGATTGGCAATCTTGGTATTATTCATATACAGCCATTCGATTCTCTCTGTCCTTCCCCCGCTCTCTTTTGCCGCATTTTCCTTGATGCTTACCTCTTCCAAGCTTTCTTCACCTCCGTCACGAACGCTCCTTCACCTGCAAATGAGCATATTTCTCAAAGAAGTCCTGTTCCACCCCGGATTTTTTCTTGTCCTTCCCGGCCTCCCGCTGTGCATCTTCTTCCTCGTTCTGTTTTCCCTTTCTTCCGGCTCCGTTTCTGCCGGCCCCGGTTCTTTTGTCCATGGATTTCCCGGCCGCACTGCCCCCGCTCGTCTCCCGCTCCTCAAAATAATCGTATTCTGCATAATAGTCAAAAGCAACCCTGGCGTCAGCGCCGCTTTTCCCATAACGCTGTTTCAGCACAACAATCTCAATATCCCGAGGGGATTTGCTCTTCTCCCTTTCCAGGTCAAAAACCTCCTTCTCCCCCTTGACCTGGTTTGCCGCGCTCAGCTGCATGCCCAGCACCACATCCGCCGAATACTCAATACATCCGGTTTCCTTAAAAGCCTCAAAACGGATCGGCCTTCCATAGCTGCTGCGGTTCAGGGAACTGATCAGGATAACCGGCACATTATTCTCATTGGCAAATCCCGACAGCCAGCGGATGCTCTCCTCCACCGCCTGCCTGCTATCCATCCCATACCGCCTCGTCTCCCCAGCAAGAATCTGCAGATAATCCACAATCACCAGAGGGGTTTTCCCCATCCTTTTCATAAACTGCCCGGTAAATTCACAAATGGTCTGAGCCGAACGGGCAATAGCCGGATTCACAATAATGTGCAGATGCTCCGTCTCCCTCTCTACCTGCCTCTGCGCCGACTCCAGCCTCTTTTTCTGCCCGCCGTCAAGCCTGGCCATATAACCGGCATTTAACAGCTGATCCGCCTCCATCCCTTTCTCCCTGTCCTTCCCTGCCTCCACAAAAATCTGACGGCTAATGGCCTTTGCCACAATCCGGATTTTCGGCATCTCCAGAGAGACATAAAGAACCGGCGTCCCATTCTTCGCCACATTCTGGGCAATCTGCAAGACCCATGTGGATTTCCCCAGGTTCGAGATCGCCCCCAACACCGTAATTCCAGGCGCAATCCCTCCACCCAGCAGCCGGTCCAGCTGCTCAAACCCGGTCTTCAGCCGTACATAAACCCCCGCTCTCCCCAGCTTGTCCGCCACAAAACAATCCAGCAGCTTATTCAGACGGCTGTCTTCAATCTGCCGGTCAATATCCCACTGCCCAGCCACATCCATTTGTCCCCTTTCCTCTCCTTCAATTCCTTTTTCCATCTCC
>CAMSTY010000020.1 GCA_947063875.1 uncultured bacterium | reverse complement strand
GGACCTGGTATTTCTATGACAAAGATGGCAACCGGGTGGAAGACACCTGGAAGAAATCCGGCGATAACTGGTATTGGCTGGACAGCGAAGAAGGCGGCGCCATGGCCGTTGACAAGCTGATCGACGATGACAACGATACTTATTATGTAGATTCTAACGGTGTGATGGTTCGCAATACCTGGGTTAAGATTGTGAATAAGGATCAGGATGACGATACCGATCCGGCTGAGTTTAACTATTATTATATGCAGTCCAATGGTAAGGCGTTTAAAAAACCTGATAACAGTACATCTGCCCGTTTCAGAACCATCGACGGTAAGAGATATGCTTTTGATGACGAAGGTAAAATGCTGTATGGTTGGGTAACCGAAGACGGTGAGAGAGTAACCGATGAGGATGGATGGACTGATCAGCAGACAGTATATTATCTGGGTAGCTGGGAAGAAGGCGACATGAAGACCGGCTGGCAGAAGATCTATGTTCATGATTCTGAGGAAGAAGATGACATGGAGCATTGGTTCAATTTCAAATCTAACGGTAAGAAAAGAGCAGCTGCACTTAATGGAAATGATATCAAAGAAGAGAAAATTAATGGCAGAAGATATGGCTTTGATACCCGTGGCGTTATGACATATGAGTGGACGATTGCTACTACTGGAGGTATTGATAACGCAGGAAATAAGCTAAACAGTGTGGCATCAACCTCAAGCTGGAGATACTTTAATGATGTTGAAGATGGTGCCCGCGTGACAAAAGGCTGGTTTAAGGTAATTGCGCCTTTGGATGATAATGACAATGTGTTTAAGAGTAATTATGGCTCAAATACTTTTGCAGCTAAAGATGCTGATGAGGAAAATGAGAGATGGTATTATGCCGATGGAGAAGGCAAGGTAATTTCCGGCGAAATTAAGAAAATTAAAGGAAAATATTATGGTTTCCAGCCGGAAGTTGACGATGCGGCCGGAGATAGAAAAGCTGGCGCTATGCTGTCTGGCCTGGTTCTGATGAGAGTTAATGAGGATGGCAAGATTGTAAAAGTGATTGATGATAGTGTGGATGCTGACGAACTTGCAGATCTGATGGATGATGATAAGAGTAGCACGATCTACCAGAGATATTTGGATAACCTTCCGGGCGCTGGTTCGACGGATGTTGTTTCTTTGTATTACTTTGGTAATAATGAGGATACTGATGGAGCAATGAAGACAGGTGCTACTACGGTTACGCTGGATGGTGAGACCTTCCACTTCATGTTCAGTAAAACTGGTGGTGTTGAGGGTAAAGGAAGAGGTTTGACCGGCATTGATGATAGTAAGTATATTTATAAACTCGGCTGCCGGATAGAGGCTGACAAGGATGATAAGTATCAGGTTGTCAAGGTAGTTCCGGTTGGTTCGGCTAAGGATATCAACATCCACGGTGTGGGAGTAGAGAAAGTATCATCTCAGGATCTTAAGTCAACTTATGACAATGTTCCTCTTCGCAAGTTTCTGAATACAGATGGTGAAACCGTCAGCTTTATGGATATTTCTAAACTACAAGCAGATAAAGCTTATAATGCTATAACCAATCCCACTGGTAATAATGCCGAATATTATTTGGTAAATAGCAGTGGTAATATTCAGACAACTAAAACAGCAGCTAAGGATGGAGATGACTGGTATTTCTATGTGTATAGATCAGCCCTTAAGCTATATACAAATATTAAAAACCTGAAGCAAAGTCCTGATGATAAATCAGCTGTAAATGCTAATGGCGTTCGTATTACGAATGGAAGCAAGTGGGAAAACTATGTTGTTGATCCAAGTACCAAAAACGGCAAGAGATAAGTAATTTTTTATTAAATCTTCACAGAAAGGGTTGTCGCATATGCTAATATGAGTAAAATCCAAATTAGCAGGGCGAAAGCCCTTTCTTTCTATAATTAATACAGATACATCTGGTGGTTTTCGTTTGAAAAACATGAAAAATATGAGAAATATAGTACATGGTAAATAACCCGTCCAGGTCAAAAAAATTGCCGTCCAGAATGGACGACAATGGATTTATTGATCTTTCATTTTTCGGCAACTGTCTGGTAGTTCCGCTGGCCAGGGCATTAGCTTTTCCAGTTCCTCCTTCGGCACATTTCCACGGAGATAGTTCATGAGCTGGGTCAGTAGATAGGAGAAATACTCATATGGCTTCAGGCTATTCGCTTTCGCTGTTTTAGCCAGGCTGTACAGCATGGCGTTGGCTTTCGCACCCTTTTTGGAGTCTATGATCTTCCAGTTATGTTTTCCTAAACAAAAGGACCGGATGCTTCGCTCAGCATCGTTATTGTCAGGCGGGACCGCCCCATCTCCCAGGAATACCCGCAGGAACTGCTCCTGGTTGATGGAATCATTCAAGGCCCCCACAAGTTTGGAACTTTTATCCAGTCCTTTTCTGTCCAGCTGCTCTTTTACCCATCTGAAATAAGCATCTACCAGGGGTTTTACGGATCTTTGCCTGTTCTTAAGCCTCTCACCGGCTGATGCGTCTTTATACATGTTGTCCACATGATATATGGCGGCGATCCGGCTGGCTGCCTCCGCCGCAGCCTTCTGGGCCGGGGTTGCGGGCCCGTTTTTACCGGCAGCCTTAACAATCTCCGCGTATCTGCGCTCGCATGGGCCCAGCAGCCTGCTGCTTTCAGGTCATCCGGATGTTCGTCTGCCATGGTATGGTATACCTGGTGCCCATTCGTGACCAGCGTGCCCTGGTACCCTTCCAACAGCTCCCTGAGGGCATCCGTGCCGCGGGGCCCCGGGTATTCGTACAGGTAGACCGGCACTCCGCCGTCCCCTCCGGGGCTATGGCACACCCACATGTACTCTTTGCCGTGTTCCGGCATTGTAAACGGGCTTTCATCACAGTGGAGGTGGTGGCTCTTTAAAAGCTCCTTCTTCATTCTGTCATGCACCGGCCCCAGATAATACTCATGGATCCGTATCATCCAGCCCGCCATGTCCTGGCGGGGGATGCTGACATCATTCCGCAGGAATTCTTCTGACAGCCGCTTTAAGGGGACCGCATTGACATACCTGGCATTAAATATGGCCGTCGCCAGCTCCGGTGTCAGGATGCTGTGGTCTAGGAGCCTCGCAGGCCTCCGCGCACGCAGAATTCCTCCCGTATCATGGTCCCCGGCATATACCCGGATATGGTGTTCATGGACTTCAAAACGGCCGGGAACATATTTCACTTCCTTGTATACCTCATCCGCAAGGGTATGAAAACCACGGGGGAACTGCACGGCCAGTCCCTCCTGGGAACATTCATGTATACCATCACGGTTTCTATGCCCTTCAGATTGAAAACCCGCTTCTCTTTGGCCCGGGGTTTCCTCTTTACAAGGCCCCCTCCATTGCCGCCTCCTCCGGCAGGCCCTCCCCAACCAGGCATTCCACTTCGTTGAGGATACACATGGTTTCCAGGTCGATGGATAACTGGCCCCCTGTCTGGAGGTCCCGCTCAGATCTGGGGCCAAAGCGGTGCTGTGTAAGGGCCGCAAGCTGTTCTTTCAGGCCCTCCACCTGGTGGATCAGCTGTTCATTCTGCTTCTGGATCATGCTGTTCTGTTCCGACAGGATACGGAAACTTTCGTTGAGGTTTGTATACAGAATGACCAGCATTCCCTTGGGGAGTTGATTCAGTTCGTCCGTTGAGATTGTGCTGTTTTTCATGCTTCTATTATACCACCAAAGCCAATGAAAGTCTTGTATTTCCTGCAATTTTCGGAAATATGGGGCAGGCATTTTGTTGTCCATGCCCATGTCTGCATGGGGTCAGTATACCTTAAGCTCCACTTGTGAGATCGTCTTTTTCTGTTCGATGGCAAGGCTGTCCATGAGCCACCGGTACTGCTGCCCGGTGATGGCTTTTGCCTCCTTCTCATTACTGGGCCACTGTAAGTGCCCGTCCGCAAAACGCTTGTAGCACAGGACCCAGCCATCCCCTTCATATAAGAGGGTTTTCATCCGGTCATTTCTGCGTCCACAAAACAGGAAGATACTGTCAGGCTCTGTTGGGTTCAGGCCGAAGGAGGTGTTTGCCATGGCCGCCAGGCCAGTCTCTGCTTTTAAGGTATCTTGTATCTCCACAAAGCCGGCCTGGCTAAGGGCGGCTTCTTTGACTTTACGCTGCCAGTAATAATAAGCATTCCGCGAAAGACTGTACTGTTCGCAGTAGTCATCAACTTTCAATCCGCTGGATCGGCAGTCCTGAATAATGGAAACCCATTGTTTGGTACGGATCGGTATTGTAGCAAGTTTTGTATCCATATCGAATCCTCCTTGTATTTGTGATAAAAAATTGGTTGCAAACTTTTTACACTTTACAAACATTATCTCATAAAGAAAGATAATTGGAAGTTGACGAGTTATTTACCATGTACGAAATATATAGAGAAATCCAGCATCCGGATATTTCCGATACAACATATATTTTCCATGAATATTATTACATTTTTCTTCCAATGAATTAATAAAAAGTTATAGAAACTTCATGATTTGGATAGTTGATGGAAAAATAAAAGTATGATATGCTTTTTATACAAAACAAGAAAGCAGTGAAATCGGAGGTAATAATTCTATGAGAAAAAAGATATTTGTAACATCATTTATTGCAGTATCGCTGAGTGCAGCTATGGGGCTGACCTCATTTGCGGGCTGGGTAAATGATGGTAATGGCTGGCTATATCAATATGATAACGGAACTACTGCAGGCCAGGGGTGGTTCACAGATCCGGAGACAGGACTGATTTATCATCTGGCTCCAGGTGGTTATATGATGAGCGACACGGAGGTAGAAGGCTATAAACTGGCTTCAGACGGACATCGGTTGGAGAAGACAGAAGAACAGCTGGCAAAGGAGGCAAGAGCGGCAGAGAAGAAGTCTTCCAGGCCGACACCCAATAAAGCGAAATTAGCGATTGACGCCGCTGCTGCTGAAGCGAAGACCAGAGCGTTTGCCGCTTCGAACTTAAGGGTGCATTATCAGGCAGAGATGAAGGTTTACATGGATAAGTATTTCCTGGAGATGGCGAATGAACTGTATAAAGACATCAAGGAAAGACGGGCGAAGGTGATAGAAGACGCGAAAGCGGCAGCAGAGGCAGCATCCTTAGCGAACGAAGACGGAAGTGAAACCGGAGATATGAGTATCGATTTTACGAACATGTATCCGACAGATACTTACTCAGGGAATGACAATGAAGCAGTGAAGTACAGCATTTTCAGGAATGAGGATAAGCAGGATATTATCGCTGCATCCTATTCTAAGATTGTAAAGCAGGATTCTGAAAAGTATGTGCCATATACTTTTGAACTGGCTTATAATCGCGGCATTGCACCGTCAGAAGAAGACAGAAATATTCTCGACCAAGGATATCAGAAGCTGTTGGTTGCATCTCTGGGAGAGACCAAGGGAAATGAAATTTATGAACTGGCATTGGCTGGCACTTTGGAGGATGGTCATACAGATACTACCGATACGGAGAATTCCTTTGCGGTTATGATTAAAGACGGGGTTCTGACGATTCGTGTGACCTGCAGTGAAAAGGTAGCGTCGGAATCTTCCGAGGAGCAGGAAGGTGAAAACGCTGATGCACAGGATTCCGAAGATGGAACTACCTCATCTGTGATTACTTCCGGACAAAACAATCAGGAAGAAAATCAGGACGGGCAGACAGAGACACAGGCTGAACAGACAGAGGAGCAGTCGGAGGAACAGGGAGAGCAGGCTGATCAGCCGGAGGCTGCGACAGAAGAGACCAGCGCAGAATAAAACAGAGAATCTAAAGAAAAAGAGGATTAAAGTTAAAAAAGCGAATTAAAAGAAAAAAGAGGATTAAAGAGAAAAGAACTAAAAAATAATCGGGGAGAACAATGAAAACATTGTTTTCCCCGACTTTTTCTGGTTAAGATGCAATCTCAAAGGTCATATAGGTATCCATGGGAATCTCTGTTTCATATAAGGGCGAGCCGCTTTGATAGGAAGATTCATCGTATATTTTCAGATGAATTTCATTATCCTGATACAGGCCGCCAAAAGTGTCATCGTCGGATTCGCCATAAGAAAAGTCCTGAACGCAAACCTGGTCATTGATGCCTTTGATGGCCTGGTCTGCAAACCATGCTGTATCTTCCGGGGAGGTACCATCTTTGACAACGACATCAATATCGATGTAGGCTTCATCCAGATGAAGTTTAAAGTCAATGGCAGAACCCATAGGGTAGTCAGATGGGTCCAGATAGATATCTTCCACATCATCATGGAGCTGGCCTTCATCAATCTCGATATCCGGATAATAGTTAAAGTCCGGTCCTAATGTCTCGTCAGTACGGACGATATTGCTTTTGGTACACCCGCACAGAAGCGCTATACAGCTGACAGCCAGAAAAGTCGTTTTCAGTATCTTATTTAGTTTCATATAAAACCTCCTGTTGAATTATGATCGAAAAATTTAAACAAACAGTATTATATATTATATTTGAGAGTTTGGATAGACCTTTTTAAAAAATGTAATTAACTATTAAGATTATTGCCAGAGATTATCATAGAGGAAAGGGGAGTTAAAGTTGCGGAATCATGAGAAAGATGATATACTTGGTCGGTAAAGAAAAATGGATGGAGGTGTTTAACAGAATGACAGAAGTTGGAGAAAATGTTAAAAAGCCACAAATTATGACTAAGAATACATTTTCATCGAGATGCTCATCGGTGGTTGACGATATGATTGGCCTGTGTGTATTTATATTGATGACAGTATTCCCTCTTCTTTATGCGAACGCATACACCGATATCATGGATGTGAAATATATCTGCTACTACCAGACCGTGATCGGAATGCTGGTCTTGCTGCTGGCGGCGGTATTGATTATGATGGCCATGGATTATAAGAAATATAAAGGAGAGCACACGAAGAAGCTGATCGGAAGCCTTTTGCCGAAGAACTGGAAGCGGACTTTTTTTGTTTCGGATATTGCGGCTGTTTTATTTTTGATTGCAACGGCAGTCTCAACCCTGTGTTCCGATTATTTCTACGAATCGTTCTGGGGGAATGAGGGGCGGTATAGCGGGATGTTCCTGCTGTCCTTGTATGTGATTTCTTACCTGATAATCAGCCGTTTCTGGAAGCCGAAAGGGTGGCTTATGGAATTGTTCCTGGTTACGGGAATGATTATGTGTGTAATTGGTATCACGGATTATTTCCGGATGGATGTCCTTAATTTTCGTGGGCCGGATGTGCCGCTGGAAGAGTCTGATATTTTTACATCTACGATAGGGAATATCAATTACTATACGGCTTATGTCGGTATGATTATGGGATTCTGCGCCGCTTTGTTTCTCACGGCAAAGAAACGCTGGCAGGTGATGTGGTATTATGGCTGCATGATAATTTCCTTTTTTGCCATTATTATGGGCTGCAGCGATAATGCGTATCTCGCACTTGCAGCCATGTTTGGATTGCTTCCTTTTGCGGTGTTTCAGGACAGGCAATGTGTGAAGCGATATCTGGTTATGTTGGCTACATTTTTTACTGTGGTGCTATGTATTGACAGAATCAATCAGGTATTTGGGGATACGGTAATCGGTTTGGACAGCTTGTTTGGCGTAATCACCAGTTTTGGAGGCCTGGTTTATGCTGTGATTTTGCTGTGGGTGGTTGCGGCTGGATTTTGGTTTTATGACAGGAAAAAAAGCGCTGCAGGGAAGAAGTGCGGGAATGGCTTTGTCTATGCCTGGGGAGGTTTTTCGCTGCTGGTGCTGCTGGCGTTTGCGTTTGTTGTATATGATGCAAATATCGGCGGTCATGCAGACCGGTATGGGGCAGCCAGGAATTATCTGGTTTTTTCAAGAAGCTGGGGAAGCGAGCGGGGATATATCTGGGGAGCATCCATGAAACTGTATCAGGAGTTTTCCTGGGTGAAGAAACTGTTCGGATATGGGCCGGATACTTTTGGAATTTTGACCACCAGCAATATTATTTATGAGATGACAAGGATTACGGGGAAACTCTATGACTGTGCCCATAATGAATATTTACATTATCTGCTGACAGTGGGAATTGTCGGGACGGCCGCCTATGTTACGTTTCTTGGGGCATCCATTGGCTGTATGTGGAAGAACTGGAAAAAGAATCCTTATATCATAGGCGCCCTGACAGCGGTACTCTGTTATGCGTTTCAGGCGATTATCAATAACAGCCTTCCGCTTACGACGCCGATGATGTGGCTGCTTTTAAGTATTGGAGTGGCTGGATGCCGGAGGGCACAGGAAGCTGTAGCGGATAGAGAGGAATTGTGATGCTGTTTTCAAGGGAGGATCTGATCAAGCTTCTGGGGCCTTTGATTGTGGAGCAGATTATGACTGTGCTTGTAGGCATGGTAGATGTGGCCATGGTGGCGGCAGTCGGGGAAGCGGCGGTGTCGGGAGTGGCGCTGGTAGATTCCATCAGCATTTTGATCATCCAGTTGCTTGCGGCGTTGGCAACCGGTGGGGCGGTGGTGTGTTCCCAGTACATCGGAAAGCAAAGACTGCAGGCCGCCTGTCATGGGGCAGGGCAGTTAATTCTGATTACTGTGATGTGTTCCGTGCTATTTGCAGGAGCGGCTTTGCTGGGCGGGCGTCATTTGCTGGAAATTATTTTCGGGCAGGCAGAGGATGACGTGATGAGGAATGCGGCGATTTACTTTAGGATTACCGCCTTGTCTTATGTGTTTCTTGCCCTTTACAATTCGGGGGCGGCGCTGTTCCGCTCCATGGGCAATTCCAGGGTTTCCATGACAGCGTCATTGGTAATGAACGGAATTAATATTGTCGGAAATGCCATTTGTATCTACGGACTGCATATGGGGGTGGAAGGTGTTGCGCTTCCAACCCTGGTTTCGCGGGTTGTGGCGGCGATTCTGATGATTTATCTGGTGACCCGGCCGGACAATGTGATTCATGTATCCGGTTTTGGGGATTTGCGTCCGGATAAAAGTATGATGAAAAACATTCTGGGCGTCGGAATCCCGAGCGGCCTGGAAAACGGGATGTTCCAGTTTGGGAAAATTGCCTTGCAGAGTTTGGTGTCAACTCTGGGAACGGCAGCCATTGCCAGCTTTGCGGTGGCGTCGAATCTGGTTACGCTCCATTATCTGCCGGGAAATGCGCTGGGATTGGGGCTGATTACGATTGTAGGGCAATGTGTGGGCGCCGGGGAATATGAGCAGGCGAAGCAGTATACGAAAAAACTGGTGTTGGCAAATTATGGATTTTTGATTGTGATTTGTGGGACGATGGTACTGTTTAGCCATCCGATTGTGGGGATTTACCATCTGTCAGCGGAGGCATCGGAACTGGCGCGTCAGATGATTCTGATGCATACGGCCGGAATGCTGGTATGGCCTTTGGCATTTCCTTTGCCGAACACTCTGAGGGCTGGCCTGGACGCACGGTTTACCATGGCGGTATCGGTATTTTCCATGTGGGCATTCCGGATCGGATTTGCCTATTTGTTTGTAAAAGTCTGGAATGTAGGGGTTATGGGAGTCTGGTGGGGGATGTTTATTGACTGGGTTTTCCGGGCGGCAGTATTTACCGTACGTTTTCAGGGATTTACTTCGCGGGCAAGGCAGGTGTAGGAGACGCTAGGCACGGCATAAATCAGGCATAACCATGACGAAAGAAAATTGTCAGAATTGTAGCCGGGAAAAATATTGACAAGCAATACCAGAAAAAGGTATGATTAATTTATCAGTAATTGTATTTGCATGATATGAGGAGGATTTGATATGAAGCAGAGATTTTGGGCAATAACAGCGCTGGCATTGGCTTTGTCTATGTTTTTTGCAACTGCGGCATTTGCGCAGGGGTGGGGGAAGACAGGAACTTCCTGGTTTTATTATCTGGAAGACGGGACTGTAGCGAGAAACACCTGGATTGAGACGGAAGGCGGTCCTTACTGGGTGAATGGCGATGGCGCGATGGCGACAAGCCAATGGGTGAATGACGGCTCAGCTTGGTATTATGTGGGCAGTGATGGCAGAAAGCTGACCAGCCAGATTATGAAGCTGAACGGGGAGACGTTCTGGCTTGGTGAAGATGGGGTGATGGCAGCGGATGAGTGGAAGTGTACGGAAGACGGGAAGTGGTACTATCTCCAGTCGAATGGATATGCTATGAGAAATGGCTGGAAGATGGTAAATGGAGAATATTACTATTTTTTGAAGAGCGGTATCATGGCGGCAGATGCACTGGTTCCAGGCGGTTACCGTGTGGGAGCGGACGGAAGATGGGTCCAGTGAATGCATAAATAAAAGAAACTGGAGGAAAAAAGATGAGAAACCGGAAAAAATTTTTGGCAGTGGGAGTACTGGCGGCGATGATGACAGTGTCCAGCGCCATGGTAAGTATGGCGGAGACAGGCTGGGTGGCAAGAGGTTCATCCTGGTACTATTACCGTTCCGATGGAACGATGGCGACAAATCGATGGATCATCACCAACGGCGGACAGTACTGGCTGAATGAAGACGGCACGATGGCAACAAACAAGTGGATTAACACAGACGGCAAATATTATTATGTCGGACCGGCTGGAGAAGCAGTTACCGGATGGTATGAGATTGGCGGAAAATGGTATTATTTCTATCCCATCACAGAGACCAATAAGTTTGTGATGGCGGAGAATACTCAGATTGACGGTTATCGGATCGGTTCCGACGGGGTCTGGATTCCGGGCAACTAAAGCAGGGCGGCGGATGGAATAAATTTAAATAGCTGTAAAAAGGAGCAGCCTGGCAGGGTCTTGGTAATATGGACTTTGCCAGGCTGTTTTACTGTGCGAAAACGGGGGTGCGAAAAAGGAGCGTCACGAAATCGGGGAAAAGCAGAAAATGGAATGACAGAAAGAAAAGACGGGTGTATAATGAAACCATAAAGAATCGGGAAAAATATCACAGAATACGGAGGACGAGAATGATTAAAAATATTGTATTTGACATGGGGAAGGTACTGGTGGGATATGATGGCATGCGGGTCTGTGAACATTTTATTGAGAATGAACATGATCGGAAAAGGGTTCACACCGCGGTGTTTGTGTCTCCGGAATGGGTGATGATGGATATGGGCCTTTTGAGGGATGAGCAGGCTTTGCAATCGATTGTAACCCGTCTGCCAGAGCGGCTTCACGAGGTGGCGGCAACATGTCTGAAAGAATGGCATAATTACTGTATGTGGACATATCCGGAGATGGAACCGGTGGTTCGCGGATTAAAAGAGAGGGGGTTTGGCATTTATCTGTGCTCCAACGCGGCGATTCGTCTGCTGGATTGTTATAAGGAGGTAATCCCTGCCGCAGACTGTTTTGACGGATTGTTGTTTTCCGCAGATGTGAAATGTATGAAACCGCAGAAAGAAATGTATGAGCATTTGTTTGCGAGGTTTCATCTGAAGCCGGAGGAATGCTTTTTTATCGATGATGTGCCGGTGAACATTGAAGGGGCGCGTGCCTGTGGAATGGATGGCTACTGTTTTTGCGACGGAGATTTTGGAAAGCTGAAAGCAGTGCTGGAGGCGCTTGGAAAAAATAAAGGAAGGTCAGAAGAGGAGTGTGTAAAGGATGGAGAATAAAAGAGCGTTTGAGGAAATCAATCAGGAACTGCTGGATTTTCTGGATCACAGCCCTACCAGCTTCCATGCAGTTGCCAATATGAGGGAAATGCTGGAAAAGGCGGATTACCAGCGGCTGCAGGAAGGGGCGGCGTGGAAGCTGCAGGAGGGGGCCGGGTACTATGTGACCAGGAATGATTCCTCGCTGATTGCTTTTCGGATTCCCAGGAGGGATTTTGCCGGGTTTCAGATTATGGCAAGCCACAGTGACTCTCCGGCATTAAAAATCAAGGCGAACGCGGAGATTCAGGTGGAGAAGCATTATGTCAAGCTCAATGTGGAAAAGTATGGAGGGATGCTGTGTGCGCCGTGGCTGGATCGGCCCTTGTCCGTGGCCGGCCGGGTGGTGGTGCGCACCAAGAAGGGGGTGGCCACCCGGCTGGTGAATGTGGATCGGGATCTGCTGATTATCCCGAACCTGGCTATTCATATGAATCGTAGGGTTAACGAGGGCTATGAATTTAATGCTCAGAAGGATTTGCTGCCTTTGTTTGGAGGCGGGGAGTCAAAAGAGGGTTTCTTAAAGCTGATCGGGGAAGCCGCGGGCGTGGAGACAGGGGACATTCTGGACACGGATTTGTTTCTGTATAACCGGATGAAGGGAACGGTGCTGGGAATGAATGGGGAATTTATTGCAGCTCCGCGCCTGGATGACCTGCAATGTGTCTTTGCGTCGCTGAAAGGATTTTTGGCTGCAAAACCGAAGGATAGTGTAGCGGTGCATTGTGTGCTGGACAATGAGGAGGTGGGCAGCGGGACCAAGCAGGGGGCGGATTCCACCTTTTTGCGGGATGTGCTGCGCCGGATCAATACGGCGATGGGACGGAACGAGGAGGAGTATCTGATGGCGCTGGCCTCCAGCTTTATGGTGTCAGCGGATAATGCCCATAGCATTCATCCCAATCAGCCGGACAAGGGGGATCCCACGAACCGGCCCTTTATGAATGAGGGTATCGTCATCAAATACAGCGCAAACCAGAAGTATACCACAGATGCCATATCCGGGGCGGTATTTAAGTCGGTTTGTGAGGAGGCGGGAGTGCCATATCAGGTATTTTTTAACCGCTCAGATATGCTGGGAGGTTCTACCCTGGGCAATATTTCCAACTCGCAGGTGGCGTTGAATACGGTGGATATCGGACTGCCTCAGCTGGCGATGCACTCCTGCTATGAGACGGCTGGGAGCCGGGATACGGCGTATCTGATCCGGGCGGCGCAGACCTTGTATTCTGCTGCGGTGTGCGGAAGCGGGGACGGGGAGTATCGGGTGATTTTTTCCTGATAGCCTCTTTCCTTTTGCGGTATCTTGTTATATAATCGGAAAAGATTTTGTAAAATTCATTAAAATTCCAGGGAGATGACGATATGACAAGAATCAGGACAAGATATGCCCCCAGCCCAACCGGGCGGATGCACGTGGGAAATTTAAGGACAGCGTTGTACGCCTATCTGATTGCCAAGCATGACGGCGGCGATTTTCTGCTGCGGATCGAGGATACGGATCAGGAGCGTTTTGTGGAGGGGGCTACGGAGATTATCTACCGGACCCTTGAGAAGACCGGGCTGGTTCATGACGAGGGGCCGGACAAGGATGGCGGCGTGGGCCCTTATGTGCAGAGTGAACGCCATGCGGCAGGGATTTATCTGGAATATGCCAAGAAGCTGATTGAGAAGGGGGAGGCGTATTATTGCTTCTGTACGCAGGAGAGGCTGAATTCCCTGAGGACTACGGTCAATGGCGAGGAGATCATGACCTATGACAAGCATTGCCTCCATCTGTCTAAGGAAGAGGTCGAGGCTAATCTGGCAGCCGGCATGCCTTATGTGATCCGGCAGAACAATCCGCGGGAGGGGCAGACCACCTTCCATGATGACATTTATGGAGATATTACGGTGGATAATTCCGAACTGGACGACATGGTTTTGATCAAATCGGATGGATATCCCACTTACAATTTTGCGAATGTAGTGGATGATCATTTAATGGGAATCACTCATGTGGTGCGGGGGAATGAGTATTTGTCCTCCTCACCGAAGTATAACCGTTTGTATGATGCTTTTGGCTGGGAAGTTCCGGTGTATGTGCATTGTCCTCTGATTACCAATGAGGAGCACAAGAAGCTGAGCAAGCGCAGCGGCCATGCTTCCTATGAGGATCTGATCGAGCAGGGGTTTGTGTCTGAGGCAGTGGTCAATTATGTGGCGCTGCTGGGATGGTCGCCGGAGGAGAACCGGGAGATCTATTCTCTTGAGGAACTGGTGGAGGTATTCGACTACCATAACCTGAGCAAGTCGCCGGCGGTATTTGATGTGACAAAGCTGAAATGGATGAATGGCGAGTACCTGAAGGCTATGGATTTTGATACATTTTATGAGATGGCAAGGCCGTACATCAAGGAGGTAATCAAAAAGGATTTAGACCTGAAGAAGGTTGCCGCCATGGTAAAGACCAGAATTGAGGTGTTCCCGGATATTGCGGGACATATTGATTTCTTTGAGGAGATGCCGGAGTATGACACGGCTATGTATACCCATAAAAAGATGAAGTCCACGGCGGAGACTTCTCTGCAGGTGCTGTCGGATGTGCTGCCGATTCTGGAGGCGCAGGAGGACTTCTCCAACGACGCCCTGTACGGGACGCTTTCCCAGTATGTGGCGGACAAAGGTGTGAAGACCGGTTTTGTAATGTGGCCGATCCGCACTGCCGTGTCCGGCAAGCAGATGACGCCGGCAGGGGCGACGGAGATTATGGAGGTGCTGGGGAAGGAGGAATCCCTGGCAAGGATAAAGAGGGGGATTGAGAAGCTGGCGAATGCTTAAGGCAGGCAGGGCAGATCTTACCCGATCTGCCTGCAGCTGTCCCTCTCAATCAGGTAGTGGGGCACAATGATCTTGGTGGCCAGCAGGTTCGGATTCTCAATGTGGTTAATCATCTGAGAGGCCGCTTCGATTCCCAGCTGGCAGGAATTGATGTCAATGGAGGTCAGCTGGGGAGAGGTGAGCCGGGCAAACAAGGAGTTGTTGAAGGAAATAATGGACAAATCTTTTGGGATGGAAAGGCCTATTTCAATGCAGGAACGTTCCAGGGCCACGGCCAGAATGTCGTCGCTGACCATGATGGCGGTAGGGCGGTCATCGCTTTGGAGCAGGCGGTGAATGAGAGTGTCTCCGTCTTTGGGGATGGAGGGAACCTCCACACAGTAGTCCTCCCGCAGGGGCAGATTATGCCGCAGCAGGGCGGTCTGATATCCGGACTTGCGGTCGGCGGAGAACATCAGGCTGCTGTCGCTGCCTAAGTAGGCGATCTTACGGTGCCCCAGCTGATAGAGATATTCGGTGGCTTCCCGGCCGGCCAGAAGATTGTCATTGTCGATATAGATGGTCTGGTTAGCGAACTGATAGGCCTTGCCCACCAGAACGTATAAAAGGCCTTCATTGTAAAGATAATCGATGACCGGGTCCTGCTGTTTGGAATACAGGATGATAAAGCCGTCCACCTGGCCGCTGCGGGTCATGGTGCGCATGGCCTGGAGAACCTCGTCCTCGTCCTTGCCGGTGATAACCGTGTTGATGTACTGGCGATGATTACAGAACTGGCTGATTCCCCGGATGGCTTCCAGATAGAAAGGATTCTCATAAGCATCCCGGGCGGAGGTCGGCAGGATAATGCCGATGGTCCGGGAGTTCTGGGAAGCAAGGTTGCTGGCCTGAAAATTGGGTTCATAACCTAACCGGGCCATGGCGCGGCGGACCCGCTCTTTGGTTTCTTCGCTGATGGATGGATTGTTTTTGCAGGTGCGGGAAACCGTGGACGGGGATACGCCTGCCAGCGCGGCAACGTCTTTGATGGTGACAGCCATGGAAAACCTCCTGAAGGGATTGGTAAATATGTCCTATTATAGCATGGAAAGAAGGAAAAAAGCAATGCTGCCCGAAGGGGAGCATACAAAGAAGCGAAAAAGGTCATTGACATTCACTTTTTCTTATGCTATATTTTAGCAAATGCCGTCAGGAAGGCAGTACAGGCGATCTGAAGATTGTTGCAGGCAAGAAGCGGAGATATACAATACGTATAGAGGGATGGCAGAAGTCATTCTACAGACAAGCATGTTTGTAGGATGCTTTTTTATTTGAGATAAGCATGGGTTTTTGTGGGGAAATTGTGAAACAAGAGGAGGAAAATGGGGAGAAAAATCGGGAAAAAATTAATTTTGTTAGGAATGATGATGTTTTTACTTTCGATAGCAGTATTCTGCCTGGCACGGCAGGCGCCAGGAGATCCGCTCCAGTCCTTTTATGGGGATGCCCTGGAGAGGATGGCGGATTGGGAAAAAGAAGCCGCCAGGGAACGGCTGGGGTTAAATGACAGTATTTCCGTGCAATATGCCCGGTGGCTCTTTCGTGCGTTCCAGGGAGATCTTGGCCTGTCATTGAGATATAAAATGCCGGTGCTGGATGTGATTGCGCCGTTGATTGGGAATACGCTTTTGCTGGGGACTTTGGCTTATCTTACAGTGTTTGCGTTAGCTGTAATATTGGCGTGTGTGTGTGTGCTGTATGAAGACCGGCTGCTGGACCGGTTCATATGCAGGCTGGGGACGGTCTTTTATTATATTCCTGGTTTCTGGCTGGGGGTAGTGCTGGTGCTGATTTTCGGCGTAAACCTGGGATGGCTGCCAAGCAGCGGGGCGTATGATATAGGGAAACAGGAAGATCTGGCAAACCGCATACAACATCTGATTCTTCCGCTGACGGTGATGGTTGCCAGCCATCTCTGGTATTACGCCTATATGATCAGGAACAAGCTTTCGGAAGAGTTGCAAAAAGACTATGTGCTGTTTGCAAAGTCGAAGGGCTGCACGTGTTGGGAGACTTTGTGGAAACATTGCCTGCGCAATATTGCGCCGGCGATTGTCAGCCTGATGGCGATTTCCGTTCCTCATATTACGGGGGGGACCGTGGTGGCGGAATCCGTATTTAACTATCCGGGTATTGGCAATATGGCGGTGGAAAGTGCGAAATACCATGATTATAATTTATTGATGGCAGATGTGCTGATTACAGGACTGGTAGTGTTTGCGGGAAGTTTCATTGCTCAGGCGGTAAATGAAGTGATCGATCCCAGGATGAGAGAAACGGGGGAGATAAAATGGTAAGAAAGGAATCCCCAATACCGGTTCTGGCGATCGTGATCCTGGCGGGAGTTGTGGCTGGCTGCCTGTTTGCCCCTCTTATTGCCAATCACAATCCGGCGGAATTTTATCTGGACAGCATCAACAGGCCGCCGGGCAAAGAATATTATTTTGGGACGGATTTGCTGGGGCGAGATTTGTTTTCCATTATGTTTTATGGGGGAAGGACTTCTCTGGGAATCGGGATTCTGAGTGCGGCGGTCATGGCGGCGATTGGTACCGTATATGGGTGCATCAGCGGGACTGCCGACGATCGTCTGGATGCCTGGATGATGCGTTTCGCGGAATTTTGCGGGAGTATTCCTTCGATTTTGCTGGTATTAATTTTGACGGCAATCATCCCGGCAACCGACCTGATCAGGATGTCGGTGGTTCTTGGGATTACCGGGTGGTTTTCTCTGGCGCGTATGGTGCGCAGTGAGGTCCGCCAGATCCGGCACAGTGAATATGTTTTATATGCCAGGGTTACAGGCGGCGGCTTTTTCTATGTGATGTACAGGCATTTGGTTCCGAATTGCCTGCCGGCGACAATGTTTGCCATGATTTCCAATGTGGGCGGAGCGATTGCCATGGAGTCGACACTTAGCTTTTTGGGCCTGGGCCTGCCGCTGGATCAGCTGTCCTGGGGGAGCATGCTGTCGCTGGCGAATCGGGCATTGGTTATGAATACCTGGTGGGTGATCGTGATTCCGGGATTGTTTTTGGTAGTTACGCTGCTTTGCATTACGGATATCGGAAATTATATCCGCAAGGAGATGAACCGAAAATGCAGCAAATGACAGATATTAGTATAGGCAAAAGGTATGGAAGAGGGTGAATCATATGAAGAAAAGCATAAGAAGCATAAGGGCAGCAGTAATGGTTTTAGCGCTGGTGGCAGGGGGATTGTCGGGAGGATGTAAAAAGGAGAATCCGCCGGATGGCGGGCAGATGGCGGGAAGTCCGGATCTGGAAAACACTTTGATCTATGCGGGGGAAAATGAGACGACGATCAATCCGGCACTGACCTATCATGATGAGTTGACGGATATCATTTTTTCCGGACTGATGAAGTATGACGGTAATGGAAAGCCGGTGACAGACCTGGCGGAGAGTTATGAATATGATGAGGAAAGCCTGACTTACACGTTTCATCTGCGGGAAGGGGTGAAATGGCATGACGGAGAAGGTTTTGATGCGGAGGATGTGGTATTTACCTATCGGACGCTGACGGAGGATGAGACTCTTTCCAGCAGCCTGACCAGCGATTACGAGGATATTGCCGAGATAGAAGCGCCAGATGCGTATACGGTAAGAATTCGTCTGAGACAGTACAATGCAGCGATTTTGGGATATTTTACCATAGGCATTCTTCCGCAGCATTTGCTGGAGGGGGAGGATATGAATACCACGCCGTTCAATCAATCCCCGGTGGGAACCGGGCGCTTCCAGTTGGCAGAGTGGGACAGGACAGGCGGTATGATTACCCTGGTTCGTAATGAAGACTATTATGATAAAGTTCCCAATATCGAGAGGGTGATTTATAAGACTGTGGCGGTGGAGAGCACAAAGGCGACCATGCTGGAATCCGGCGAGGCGGATCTGGCCTGGCTAAATGCCAACTATGCCTCTGCTTTTCGCGGGCGGGAGGGTTATCATACCTGGGATTTTGCTACGGCGGACTACCGGGGGGCATCTATGGATATGAAATCCGATTTCTGGAGCCGGAATGGGGATTCGATCGCGGTTTTGAATTATGCGCTTGATAAGGAACTTATTGTAAACAGTGTGTTGAACGGACAGGGGGAGACGGCCTACAGTCCGATTCAAAAAAATCCGTTGGGAAGCGATCCGGCCGCAGACCAGTATCCCTATGACCTGGAGAGGTTTGCCGATGAAATGGAGCGGCTGGGATGGGAAAAGGGAGACGATGGAATCTATGAGCGGAATGGGGAGCGATTTCATTTTACCATCCAGACCCGTGATTATGAGGAAGAGCGGGTGGACATTGCCAATGTGATGTCGGCCATGCTTAAGCAAGCGGGGGTGGAGATGGAGGTGGCGCTGGTGACGAGGTTTGACTGGTCAGCCGGATACGATGGCTTTTTGTATGGCTTTGCGGCTCCTTTTGATCCGGATATGGTTTACAAGCAGTTTGTGAGCGGCGCCAGTGACAATACGATGAGTTATTCCAATGAGGAAGTAGATCGTCTGCTGGCGGAAGGGCGCCATACGGCGGATGAGGAAAAACGCAGGCAGATTTACAGCGAGTTTGAGCGAGTCTATGCAGAGAATCCAGGGACGCTTCTGGTGGCTTATCTGGATGGGAATTACGTGGGCAGCAGTGCGGTAGACGGTCTTGATGTCACCAGAACCCTGGGACATCATGCAGTAGGGGTAATGTGGAACATAGAAGAATGGACAGTGAGTAGACAGAGGTGAAATAAGTGCCGGAAACAGTATTGGAACTACAGGACCTGGAGGTGAGTTTTGATACCTCTCAAGGCGAGGTACAGGCAATCAGAGGGGTGAACTTGTGCGTGAAAAAAGGGGAGATCGTTTGCATCGTGGGGGAATCTGGCTGCGGAAAGACCGTTATGTGCCAGTCTGTGATGCGCCTTCTTCCAAAGCAGGCCCGAATAAAAAACGGATCTATCTGGCTATGCGGAAAAGAAATTACCGATTGTAGTGATAAGGAACTGAGAATGATGCGTAGGACTGCCATGTCGATGGTATTCCAGGACCCGCTTACCACACTAAATCCCACCATTCCAGTAGGAAAACAAATCATGGAAATACTGCTAAAGAGCAGGAGGATCAGCAGAAAAGATGCCAGGGAAAAAGTTTTGGATATTTTGCGGGAGGTGGGGATTGAGGATGCAGAGAGGCGGTTTCATCTGCAGCCTCACTTTTTGTCAGGGGGAATGAGACAGCGATGCGTGCTGGCGGCGGCATTGATTTCGGAACCGCAGCTGCTTTTTGCAGACGAGGCAACCACTGCCTTGGATGTAACGGTGGAAACGAAAATCCTGGATCTGCTTTTGGAAATCCGGGAAAAACGGGGACTTTCCCTTGTTTTTGTCACTCACGACCTGGGGGCGGCAGCACGGATTGCGGACCGGGTGGCGGTAATGCAGGCAGGGGAAATCGTGGAAACCGGGACGGCAAAGGAAGTGTTTTATGCTCCGCATCATCCTTATACCAGGAAGCTTCTGTCTTCTCATCCGATGTTTCGTCCCTCTGGCATTCATGGTACGGCAGCGGGGCCGCCGGATGGGAGGGTGTCAAAAAGCCGGAAGATTTTGGAGGTGCAACATCTAAGACAGTACTTTGTTGTCCGGGACAGACTGACCGTGAGGGCGGTGGAGGATCTTTCGCTTGCGATACAGGAGGGGGAAACATTTGGACTGGTTGGGGAATCCGGATGCGGGAAGTCCACGGTAGCGCGCTCTCTGGCAGCGCTTTACCGCCCGACAGGCGGCGCTGTCTTATATGAAGGAACGGCGGTGGCCGGGGAGGGGGCAAGAAAAGAACAGCAGAAAAAGATGCGTCAGGAAATGCAGATGATTTTCCAGGATTCTGCCGCCGCCTTAAATCCCAGGATGACCATGGAACAGATTATATCGGAACCGCTGCGAATCCAGAGGCCAGGCATGGAGAAGGGATGCCGCCGCGACCGGCTGGAGGAAGTTTTGCGGCAGGTGGGCCTTCCGCTTTCTGTCGTTTCCCGATATCCGGGAGAACTGTCCGGCGGTCAGCGTCAGCGGGCTGCCATTGCCAGAAGCCTGATCTCAGATCCAAGACTGATTATTGCAGACGAGCCGGTCGCGTCTTTGGACATCTCGACGCAGGCTCAGATTATCACCTTGCTGGAACAGCTTATACAGGAAAGAAGGTTTACTCTTTTTTTTATTGCGCATGAATTGTCGCTGGTTCGCCGTATTTGCGACCGGACAGGCGTGATGTTAAAAGGAAGGCTGGTGGAACTTGCGCCCACTGGGGAGCTGTTTGGCAATCCAAGGCATCCTTACACAAAGTCGCTGCTGTCGGCCATACATCTTCCTGACCCGGTGCGGGAGCGGAGCAGAAAGCTGGTTGATTATGATCGGGGTGAGCCGCTGGGGGAACGGATGGTTGAGAGGGAAACGGGACATTTTGTATTGGAATAAGAGGATGGTACGGCTGGTTACTATCTTGAAAAGACAGGGCGCTTCATGTTACAATTGATGAAAGCTTTCTGTCTTTTTTAAGGCAGCAAAACTAAAAGTACAAAGACGGAACGGAGGAGATTGCAATGGGAATTATCAAAGCGGCAGTGACGGCAATGAGGGGCGCTTTGGCGGATCAGTGGCTGGAGGTCATGGAACCGGGGAATATGGGGGACCAGACGGTATTTGCAAGCGGGGCAAAAATCCGAAAAGGGTCAAATACAAAAGGCAGTGACAATACCGTATCCGAAGGGTCGGTCATTCATGTGTACCCCAATCAGTTTATGATGGTAGTGGATGGCGGCAAGGTCGTGGATTATACGGCGGAAGAGGGTTATTATATTGTGAAAAATTCCTCCTTGCCGTCATTGTTTAACGGACAGTTTAAGGATGCCTTGAAAGAGTCTTTTAACCGGGTCAGATTTGGCGGGGAGACACCGGGAGTGCAGAAGGTGTTTTATGTCAACCTGCAGGAGATTAAAGGGATTAAATTCGGTACCCGCAATCCGGTAAATTATTTTGACAGCTTTTATAATGCAGAGTTATTTTTGCGGGCACACGGCACCTATTCGATTCGGATTACAGATCCGTTGCTGTTTTATGCGCAGGTGGTTCCCAAAAATGTGAATCGTGTGGAAATCAGTTCCATCAATGAGCAGTATATGAACGAGTTTATGGAGGCCTTGCAGGCATCGATTAACCGGATGTCCGCGGAGGGCGAACGGATTTCTTTTGTGATTTCCAAGGGAACGGCGCTGAGCCGCCATATGTCGGAGGTTCTGGATGAGGGATGGAAGCGCGAGCGAGGGTTTGAGGTGATGAATGTGGGGCTGGCCAGCATCTCTTATGATGCGGAGTCCCAGAAGCTGATCAATATGCGCAACCAGGGTGCAATGCTGGGAGACCCGAATGTGCGGGAGGGATATGTACAGGGGGCGATCGCGCGCGGCCTGGAAGCGGCAGGCTCGAACCGGAACGGGGCGATGGCAGGATTTATGGGAATGGGAGCAGGCATGAATGCGGGCGGCGGATTTATGGGCGCTGCTTCGGCGATGAATATGCAGCAGATGCAGATGAATGCCCCGGCAGGGAATCGCCAGGGAGCTGGCGGATACGGCGGGAATACGGCTGCCGGGAGAACACCGGGGGCTGGCGGGAGCATGGCTGCGGGGGCAGGAAGCTGGGTGTGCCGGTGCGGTGCGGCAAACAATGGCAAATTCTGCAGTGAATGCGGAAATCCCCGCCCGGATGCGGAGTCGTGGATCTGCCAGTGCGGCGCTATGAACACCGGAAAATTCTGCAGCGAATGCGGCAGTCCTAAGCCGGATGGAAGCGCATGGGTGTGCCGGTGCGGCGCTGTTAATACAGGAAGGTTCTGTAAGGAGTGCGGGAATCCGAAGGAATAGGGGAGAATATGGCAGCGATTATCTATAAATGCCCGAATTGCGGCGGTGATCTGCGGTTTGATCCAGAAGAGCAGGTATTTCAGTGCGAGTATTGCCGGTCAGAGTTTTCCAGGGAACAGACGGGACGGTTTGGGGAAGGCGAGCCGGAAGAGGCCTCGGAGATGCTGTATTCCTGCCCAAGCTGCGGGGCGGAAATTGTGACGGAGGAAACTACTGCGGCGACGTTCTGCTATTACTGCCATAATCCGGTGGTTCTGTCCGGGCGGGTGCAAGGCGGTTACCATCCGGACGGAATCCTTCCGTTTGAGGTCAGCCAGGAAAAGGCGCTGGAGATTTTTGAACAGTGGATTGCCAAGAAGCGATATGTTCCCAGGGAATTTTACGCCCAGGATCAGATCGAAAAGCTGACAGGAGTTTATTTCCCGTATTGGCTTTATGACTGCCAGGTCGAGGGAAGGCTGGATGCACAGGGAAGGAAACAGACTTCCTGGACAGAGGGAAACCTGCGGCTTACCCGTACGGAGGAATATGAAATCCATCGGGAAGGAACAATGGAAATCAACCATGTGGCCCGCAATGCTCTTTCCAAGGCGAACCGGAAGCTGGCAGAAGGAGTAATGCCTTTTGCGATGGAAAAGATGCAGCCTTTTCATATGGAATATCTGTCAGGCTTTATGGCGGAGAACCGGGATACGGAAAAGGCTGCTTTTACCATGGGGGTAGAGAGCGAGGTCCGGCAATTTGCCGAGGATTCCCTGCGCAGTGAGATCAGCGGATACCGCACGGTAAATGTGCGTGCCAGGGAGACACGAATTGAGAATCCCCGGTGGCGTTATGTATTGATGCCGGTGTGGACCCTGACTTATCGGGATAAAAACTCAGATAAAATCTATTATTTTGCCTGTAATGGGCAGACAGGGAAGGTCTGCGGGGAACTGCCGGTAGATAAGGGACAGTTAAGGGGATTGTTTTTGAAAGTTTTTGTGCCATTGCTGGCGGCGCTGCTGACAGCAGGATATTTTATATGAGGGCAGGATGGTCAGTGGTATGAAAGGGAAGAATGGCGTAAGGAAAAGGAGAGTTTTCCGTATATGGATAATGTGTTTCCTGGCCGGACTCCTGTTCGGGATAATCAGGATTCCGGTAAGGGCGGCGGACGATTCTTTCGGGCAGCGGGTATATGACCAGGCGGACTTGTTTTCTGAGGAAGAAGAGGCCGGACTGGAGGAGAAAATACAAGGACTTCAGGAAAAAACCGGTATGGATGTGGTGCTGGTGACGGCAAAGGACGCCCAAGGAAAGTCTTCCGAAGAGTATGCGGATGATTTTTATGATGAAAATGATTTTGGAACCGGTGAGGAGGGCAGCGGCGTACTCTATCTGATGGATATGGATAACCGGGAATTGTACATTTCTACCTGCGGGGAAATGATCTGGATACTGACGGATGAGAGGGTGGACGCCATGCTGGATGCCGGAATGGTCCATATGGGAAGAGGGGATTATGCCGGCTGTGCAAAAAGGCTGTTTTCCGATACCGAAAAATGGTACGATAAGGGAGCTGCCGGCGGGCAGGTCCAGGTGGACCGGGATACCGGCGAAATCCTGCGTTATCCGGGAAAAGCTCACAGGAGCATCCGTTGGTATGAGGCTTTGCTGGCGGTAGCAGTGTCGGCCTTTTGCGCTTGGAGCGCATGTGCGAAGGTGAGGCGGGAATATGCAATGGAACAGGAACGTGGCCGGGCTTCCGGCTATTATATGGCATATCGGGCAAATGCCGGCTTCCGTTTTCGGAACAGACAGGATACGCTGACGTCTTCCCATATTGCCAGGCAGGTGATTCCAAGGACATCCTACCGAAGCACGGGAGGCTATGGGAGTTCTGGGCGCAGTACGACTCACAGGTCGTCAAGCGGGCGCACCCATGGGGGCGGAGGGAGGAAATTTTAAGGAAATAAGGCCGATTTCCATAAAAATCCGCTGTACACATACAAATGTAGCTGGACAAACCACCTATGTGTATGATATAATCGAACCACTTTATCTGACTAAATTATCAGATAATGGAATTGGCAGGTAGGAAACTGAGCCGACAAAAAAGGAGGAGAAAAGTAATGAAAAAAAGGCTACTTAGCTTGACACTGGCGACAGTAATGGCGATTTCCATGGCTGGATGCCGCGGGGCAGAGCCAGCTGCGACGACGGCGGCTCCGGCAGCCGATGCTACTACTGCAGCAGAAGCGGCGGATACAAAGGCAGAAGAAGGAGATTCTGCTGAGACAGACGCTGCTGAGCCGGCAGGAGATTTCAAGATCGGTATTATTACCGGTACGGCTTCCCAGGGCGATGAGGAGATTACCCAGGCGAACAAGATGAAAGAGAAGTATGGTGATTTGATTGTGACTTCCACCTATCCGGATAACTTTACAACCGAGACCGAGACCGTTATCTCCAATACCGTGGCGATGGCTTCTGATCCGGCTGTGAAGGCGATTATCTGGTGCCAGGCGATCCCGGGTACGGCAGCGGCCATTGATAAGGTTCGCGAGACCCGTCCGGATATGATCTTTATCGTAGGAACTCCTGGCGAGGACCCGGGCGTTATCAACCCAAAGGCAGATATCGTTCTGCAGGTAGATGAGCCGGGATGCGGTATCGTGATTCCGCCCCAGGCTGCCAAGCAGGGTGCGAAGACCATGATTCACTATTCCTTCCCGCGCCATATGAGTTACGCTTTGATCGTAGCCCGTCACGAGAATCTGAAGAAGTACTGTGCCGAGAATGGCATTGAGCTGGTAGACGTTACCGCTCCGGACCCCACTGGCGATTCCGGTATCACCGGCGCACAGCAGTTCATTCTGGAGGATGTTCCGCGTCAGATCGAGAAGTACGGCAAGGATACGGTGTTCTTTACCACCAACTGCGGTATGCAGGAGCCGTTGATCCGTTCCGTATTTGAGAACGGCGCGATCTACAGCCTGCAGTGCTGTCCGTCTCCCTTCCACGCTTTCCCGGCTGCCCTGAATATCGACATGGCAGGCCATGAGGCTGACGTGGATTACATGATGGAGCAGCTTCAGGCAAAGGTTACCGAGGCGGATATGGGCGGCCGTGTGTCTACCTGGGGTGTTCCCTGTAACATGCTGTTCATCAGCGCAGGCGTAGAGTATGCAAAGAAGGTCCTTGAGGGCGAGACTGACGGCGTGGTGCTGGATGAGGAACTGCTGCGTTCTACCGTTCAGGATTGTGCAGAGGAGTTCACACCAGGCGCTCAGATGACCCTGGATTACTATGTGGATGACGACGGCAATGCAAAGGAGAATCACTTCCTGGTAATGTCCGATTTTGTTACCTTTGAGTAATCTGCCGGCAGAGAAATGCCGTGGCTGTAAAGAATTTGGATAGCTGCACAATACCTGAAAATGGAATAATGTGATGGTATCCGGGGTTCTGCCGACAGGAGTCTTTGAGACATCAGTTGGCAGAACTTTCTGTATACGGGGATACCTGGACTTCACTCAAGGGTCTCAACAGCCTTTGTGTGAATTTATGTCCCGCAGACAGGAAGCGGGGCATGGCTGATGGTTGTGAGAATATGAATAGAAAGAGGATGGTAGCTTGGAGAAAACGAAGGAAACCTATGTCTTGAAGATGGATAACATCGCCAAGGAGTATTATGGCAACCGGGTGTTGAAAGGAGTAAAACTTCATATCCGCCCGGGGGAGATCCATGCGCTGATGGGGGAAAACGGCGCGGGGAAATCCACATTGATGAATATTCTTTTCGGAATGCCTGTTATCCACAGTACCGGAGGATTTGAGGGAACGGTAGAGGTGAACGGAGAGCCGGTTCAGATTGACACCCCGCTGAAAGCCATGGAAATGGGGATTGGGATGGTGCACCAGGAATTTATGCTGATCCCGGGATTTTCCGTGACGGAGAATATTAAGGTGGGACGTGAGATCAGCACGCCGAATCTGGCCAGCCGTCTCTTTGGCCGGTCCATGGAGTCGCTGGATTTTAAGCAGATGCGCAAAGATGCCAGGAAGGCCCTGAAAACCATCGGGCTGCAGATTGAGGAGTTTGTCAAGGTGGCAGGACTTCCGGTAGGCTATATGCAGTTTATTGAGATTGCCAGGGAACTGGACAAGACGGGAATCCGCATTCTGGTGTTTGACGAGCCGACGGCAGTGCTGACGGAGTCAGAGGCGGAGCGCCTGTTAGAAGCGATGCGGGTGATTTCTTCCCAGGGAATCGCAATTATCTTTATCACCCACCGTCTGGATGAGGTGATGGCCGTAGCAGATTCCATGACGATTCTGCGGGATGGGGAGTTCGTGGCCAGAAAAGAGATCAAGGATACGAATGTGGTAGAGATTGCGGAACTTATGATTGGCCGGAAGATGGAGAAACTGGTGGATGACAGCGTGTTGGACAACCGTTCGATCCGTGATGATGAGATCGCCGTAAGCCTGAGGGATTATAAAGTAGATATGCCGGGCGAAAAGGTGAAAGGGATTGACCTGGACATCCGCAAAGGCGAGATCTTCGGCATCGGGGGCCTCGCAGGCCAGGGGAAACTGGGGATTCCGAATGGGATTATGGGACTTTATGAGGCTGAGGGCGAAGTAAAGATCCTTGGACAGACGTTGAATCTGAGTAAATTGGGAGACGCGCTGGATCATAAGGTGGCATTTGTTTCGGAAGACAGGCGCGGCGTAGGCCTTTTGCTGGATGAGAGTATCGAGCAGAACATTATTTTTTCTGCGATGCAGACAAACAGCAAATTTTTAAAAAAGGTTGCCTGGATGAAATTGTATGATGCGGCGGCCGCCCATGCGCATGCGGAGGAGATGGTAAAGACGCTGGACATCCGCTGTACGGGGATTCGCCAGCATGCAGGGGCGCTTTCCGGAGGGAATCAGCAGAAGGTATGCCTGGCAAGGGCGTTGACCCTGGAGCCGGAGGTCCTGTTTGTGTCAGAGCCGACCCGGGGAATCGATATCGGTGCGAAAAAACTGGTGCTGGAATATCTGGCGAAGCTGAACCGGGAGCTGGGGATGACGGTGATTATCGTGTCTTCCGAGTTGATGGAACTGCGTTCCGTCTCTGACCGGATTGCGATTATTTCTGACGGAAAACTGGCGTGCATCTTAAAACCGGATGATTCGGACGCGGATTTCGGACTTGCCATGTCCGGTGCGTGGAAAGGAGGGCAGGAAGATGCGTAATCCATTGAAATCATTGGTGGACAAATTTGGGCTGCCGCGGGTTATTATTGTATCATTCTTTCTGTTTCTGGTAGTGGCGGCAGGCGGTTTCCATATGAACCTGATGCAGCTTTTGAGCGACTGCCTCAGACGGTGGGGGATGTTTGGCATTCTGGCGCTGGCCATGGTGCCGGCTGTGCAGTGCGGAATCGGGTTGAATTTTGGAATTTCCATGGGTATTGTGGGAGGATTGCTGGGCGGCCTGATCGTGATTCAGCTGCGGATTGCACAGATTCCGTCTCTGGTGGCCATTCATCCGATGTTTGCCATGTGGGTGGCGGTATTGCTGGCCATTCTGATCGGCGTGGTGCTGGCTACGGGGATCGGTTATCTTTACGGGCTTCTTTTGAACCGCGTGAAGGGTTCGGAGATGACGGTGACCACTTATGTGGGATTTTCTATTATCGCGTTTATGAACATGCTGTGGATGCTGCTTCCGTTCACGGATGGCGAACTGATCTGGCCGAATGCAGGAAAAGGCTTAAGGAACACGATTTCCCTGGCGTCTTCCTTCAGCAATGTTATGAACAATACGCTGGCGTTTAGCATTGGGAATCTGACGATTCCGACAGGGCTTCTGCTGTTTTTCTTTTTGATGTGTTTCCTGGTATGGCTGTTTATGCGTTCAAAAACCGGTATCGCTATGAGTGCGGCCGGAGCCAATCCGATGTTCGCTAAGGCTGCGGGGATCAATGTAAATAAAATGCGCCTGATCGGAACCACCTTGTCTACCGTACTGGCGGCGGTGGGAATCCTGGTATATGCGCAGGGATTTGGATTTATGCAGCTGTATAACGGCCCGATGATGATGGGCTTTACTTCCGTAGCGGCAGTGCTGATCGGCGGGGCCAGCCCCAAACGGGCGAGGATCCCCCATGTTTTGATCGGAACCTTCCTGTTCCAGGGGATTCTGGCGTTGGGATTGCCGGTGGCGAATCAGTTTATCCCGGAGAGCAACCTGTCCGAGGTCGCGCGCCTGATTATTTCCAACGGAATTATCATCTACGCGCTCAGCCAGGTGAAAGGAGGCAGCGGACGTGAATAAAAAAATAACGGATTTTCTGTTTCATAATATGGTAGTGTTTCTGTTCCTGATTCTTTGTGTGCTGGCGACTTATTTTTCCAAACAGCCACTGACTTTCGTGGTTTCGGAATTGTTTACGCGGATTGCCCGGAATTCTTTCATTGTGCTTTCTCTGATTATACCGGTTATTGCCGGTATGGGATTGAATTTCGGCATTGTAATCGGTGCTATGGCGGCGCAGCTGGCAATCTTTCTGACCACTTACTGGGGACTGACCGGTATCTCCGGCTTCCTTCTTACCGTGGCGCTGGCAACTCCGTTTGCCATGTTCTTTGGTTTTCTGGTAGGGAAGCTGTTTAACTATATGAAAGGCAATGAGATGATCGGCGGCCTGGTGCTGGGATATTTTGCAGACGGCATTTATCAGCTGGTGTTTCTGTTTATCTTTGGCGGTGTGATCAAGATGAATAATTCAACCCTGATGATTCCGACCGGGATCGGCGTCAAGAATACCATTGACCTGAAAGACACCGTGAAGTATGCGCTGGATACCGTGCCGATGCTGACGATTGTGGAACTGGGATTCTATCTGGTGCTGATTATTTTGGCCTGCTCAGTGATTTTTAAGCTGGTGAAGAAGCAGCCGATCGCCTGGAAGTCCGTGGCGGTCAAGGCTGTGGCCGCGGTGATTATCTATGCGCTGACATATATCAAACCGGTAGAACAGTTTCTGGCGGCGGACCGTCTTTTGCTGCTGTCTGCAGTGGAACTGGGATGCCTGGGGACTGTGCTCTGGCAGGCGTATGGTTTTGCGAAATGGAAGCTGCAGGCCAAAAACGGCGGGGAAGATGCGGGGACAAGTTCCTTTAAACCGTTGAAGGCAGGAGTGAACGTAGTGCTGGCGGCGGTGGTTTATGCCTTGACTTATGTGCCAGCGATCTATAATATACTGATCGTTGTCAGGCTTCCGGTGATGACGTATCTCTGCATCGGGGCGCTCTGCATTTTCAACAATATTCTGATGAAGACGCGCCTGGGACAGAATATGCGGACAGTCGGCCAGAGCCGTACGGTGGCGAATGCGGCGGGTATCAATGTGGATAAAACCCGTATTATCGCGATGATTTTTTCTACCGTGCTGGCCAGCTGGGGGCAGCTGATCTTTTTGCAGAACGTGGGAACGATTTCAACTTATGGCGCTCATACGCAGGTCGGCCAGTTTGCCATCGCGGCGTTGCTGGTGGGAGGCGCTTCCGTACAGAAGGCAACGAACAAGCAGGCGCTTTTGGGAATTGTGTTGTTCCACACGTTGTTTATCGTATCGCCTCTGGCAGGTAAGGAGCTGTTCGGCGATCCGGTGATCGGTGAATATTTCCGGGTGTTTGTGTCTTATGGCGTGATTGCGCTGGCATTGGCAATGCATGCCTGGAAAAAGCCAACAAAGCAGAAAGCCAGGACTGCCGGTGAGAAAGAAGCAAAAGCGGCATAGGCAGCTATGAGGGGAGAAAGCTTGTAATAAGGCGAAAACAGAAAGCGGAGATTGGCCAAAAGGTGGGTCTCCGCTTTTTTGTTTCTATCTTTTCGGGAAGAAATCCTTGCACTGCTTCGGAAAACAGGGTAAAATAAAAACGATACAGGTTGTAGGAAGGCCGTGTGGCAACAAAAGTGTCAAACAGTTACAGAATCTGAAAGAAAGAGAAGGTGTGTGGGTTATGAAAGATGTAAACTGTGCGTATTGTATGCAGGGGGAACTGGTGGCAAAGTTTGCGTATCCGATCTGTAAGATGGATACCGGATTTTTGTACGTGTTTAAGGAGCAGAGCCATCCGGGGCGGCTGATCCTTGCCCATGACAAACATGTCAGTGAGATGATCGAACTGACGGATGAAGAGCGGAATGCGTATTTTGCAGATGTGGCAAAAGCCGCCAGGGCAATTCATAAGGTGTACCAGCCGAACAAGGTGAACTATGGGGCTTACGGTGATACCGGCTGCCATCTGCATATACATCTGGTGCCGAAGTATGAAGGCGGTCCGGAGTGGGGCGGCGTGTTTGAGATGAATCCGGGCAAAGTGCTTTTGACAGATGCGGAATATGAAGAGATTGCAGAGAAGATTCGTCAGGCGCTGTAGTCAGAAGCTTTATACGGCCGGTAAAAGAATATACATTGAGGGAGAAGACGGGTTTTCATGAATTTCGTGGATTTGAAATGTCCGAATTGCGGCGGGAAACTGATACCGGTGGAAGGGAATCAGAAGATTGTTGCCTGTGAGTACTGCAGCAGCCAGTATATCCTGGAGGATGACCGCGTCATTAACTACCATATCCATCAGTATGCAACGCCTGCGGATCATGCGTCAGGGACAACCGGTTCTGCGGACCGGTCCGGAATGTTGGCGGCAGCCGGCATTTTGCTGGGAGTGGCGGTACTGTTCGGAGTCGGGATCGGACTTGCCAATAAAGAGCGTCTGACTTATTCATCGATTCTTTCCCAGGTGGAAGAGGGGGAAGAGGAGGAGAGTGAGGAGGAGATTTTTTCGCATTCTCCTTTTTATGATACGCTGGTAGAAGGGATTTATCAGAAACCGTCGGATTTGGTCGGGGCCGAAGAACGGGAAAAGCTGAAATATCTCAGTATTCGTACCGGCCGGGACAATTTTTATGTGGATTACAGTTTTGAAGATCCTTATCAAACCGCGGAGTACCCGATTGAACACCTGGAATTGGTTCCTGCGGACTGGGATACGGATGATCTGGCGGAATTTCCGCAGCTTTTAAAGATCGAGTTGTCTTATAGCTGGGCAGACGGCGAGGTTTTGAGAAAACTGAAGAATCTGAAAGGGTTGTCATGCCACGGGACAAGTCCGGGGGAACTGGTACAATGGATCGAACCCGGACAGCTGACAGAACTGCACCTGGATGGGCCGGAAAGCCTGGAGGGGCTGCCTGCTTTTGAGAACCTGGAGATTTTATCTCTGAAAGATGTGGCGGCGCCGGATGTGCGGCAGCTGGCCCCTCTGACCCGCCTGCATTCGCTGGAGATTGAGGAGAAGGGGGCAGAGCATGATCCGTTTTCGGATGAACCATCAAATCATATGACGGATTACTCGGCAATTGCCATGCTGACAAGCCTAAAATCCCTTCATCTGGAGTCGGAGGCGATCCGGGATGTCACTTTCTTGAAATCACTTACCAACCTGAAAGATTTGTCTTTGAAGGATACCGAAGCGATCAGTATGGAGTCGCTGGCGGAACTTTCCCAGCTGACAATGCTGGAACTGGCAGATAATAATTCTCTTAAGGATTATAATTTTATCCCGGCTTTGAGCGGGTTGAAAAAGCTGACGCTGGATAAGTCAACCTCCCAGCCGGACCCGGAACTGGCGGCGCTTGGCCAGCTGGAGGAACTGGATATCAGCGGACTGATGTCGGTGGCGCAGCTGGGCCGTTTGGGAAGCCTGCGGGATTTGTCCCTTCATGGCTGCAATGTCGACGAGATTTCGGCGCTTTCCTCGCTGACAGGGTTGGAGTGTCTGAGTTGCTATTCTGTCTGGACGTATGCGGTGCCGCTGAGAAATGTCAGCTTTATTGACAAAATGACGAATCTGAAATGTCTGAATTTCGGCGGAAATCGTGACGGCTGGAGCGGATATGGGTATAATATGGAAATATACGGGGACATTTCCAATGTGCTGAACCATACCGGACTGGAGGAAATCTATCTGAATGATTGTATGTTCGGCATTGATTTCGACAAGCTGCAGGAGAATCCTTCTCTGAAAAACCTGCAGATGGAAAAGGTTAATCTTAAGAAGGATTTTCATGTGGAGACTTCTTCGGGGATGACAGATATCTGGTATGACGATGTCGCCTTGGATGAACATACGGAGTTTTTGAAGCTTTATCCGAATCTTGAAGAACTGCACCTGGATGGGAACCAGCTGACAAATGTCCGGTTTGCGACGGGTCTCAAGAGGCTGCTTTATTTAAGTGTGAGCAATAATTACATCACGGATCTGGCCCCTTTGAATCAGGCGGAGAGTCTGAAATATCTGGATGTTCGCCAGAATCCGGTCAACAACATGATCGAGATGGGAGAAGATGTCCGGGTTTTAAAATAAAGGGAGGCATGGGAAATGGGAGAGGATAAGATACAGCCGGGGACAGAGACCCGGATTGCCCTGGTCGGAATTATCGTGGAAAAGCGGGAGGCTGCTGCCGCGGTCAACGAAGTCCTTCATCAATACAGCAGCTATATCATCGGACGCATGGGACTCCCCTACCGCGAAAAGCAGGTAAATATTATCAGTGTAGTGCTGGATGCACCTGCGGATGTGATCAGCGCTGTGTCCGGAAAGCTGGGGCGCCTGCCGGGAGTAAGTTCCAAAGCGTTGTATTCCAAGCAGAATAAATGACAGAAACCAGAGAAACCGTGGCCTGTTTTCGGGCCGCGGTCTTTTATTTGGTAAGGACTGCTGGTTTTGGCAGGCATCTCCTAGTTCATTTCCATGAATTATGTGTTATGATGACTTTGTAACAGATTTGTAACAATTAGGAAAAGGAGGAAACAGCATGAGAAAATCAGTGGTTTACAGGTGGGCGATAACGGCTCTGGCAGCAGGGGCCATGGCAAATACGGCTTATGCAGCGACTATGGGGACCTGCATGATTCCTGGAGGACAGGCAATTGTGATCGGTGGCGGCGATTGTAATGATTTGAGAGCGGTATTGGGACAGCTGCAGGGAAATCCGCTGTCTGGCAATGGGAACGGCAGCTGTTTCGGAAATCTGACGTTTGGTAACGGAGGGGGAAGCTGCTCGGGGATTGGACTTCCGGGAAGCTGCTTTCCGGGAACGGGAAATCCTGGCGGCGGGAACTCGGGCGGCGGAAACTTCGGTGGCGGGAACCCGGGCGGCGGAAACTTTGGCGGCGGAAATTCCGGAAATGGACAGAACAAACCTTCCCTTCCGGATATATCGGAACCGGAAGAACCAGACGTGCCGGGTGACGGCGGCAGCCAGGATGCCTATGCAGACCAGGTAGTCAGGCTGGTGAATGAAGAACGGGCGAAAGCGGGACTTGCGGCCCTGAAAGTACATACCAAGGCAGAACCGGCAGCGCTTTTGCGGGCAAAAGAAATAGAGAGAAGCTTTTCTCATACCAGACCGAACGGAAGCGGCTTTTCCACGGTACTGACTTCGGCGGGGATCTCCTTTCAGTCAGCGGGAGAGAATATCGCTTATGGACAGAAGACTCCGGCGGCAGTGATGAACGACTGGATGAACAGTTCCGGACATCGGGCGAATATTCTGAATTCAGGCTTTACCTCGATTGCTGTCGGACATTATCAGAACAGTGCAGGGGTTGATTATTGGGTACAGTTGTTTTTACAATAGAACAGATCTCAGGTAAAGGGTGCGGGGACGTGTGGGCGTTCCCGCATTTGCATTGTGGCAGGACAGACGGCGGCAGAATCAAAGCATAAATTAAAAATCTGATTTATAAACCGTGAAATTAGTGTATAATACAAAGAAACGGATGGCATTGAGGTGATGGATTGGCGAGTGAAAATTTTTCCTACACAAAAACAGGACAGACGGTGCGGATTGACAAGGTAGAACAGTCCGGGACCGTAGTGGTGATTCCGGAGAGAATGGAGGACTGCCTGGTCACCGAACTGGGCGCCTATGTGCTGGCAGGAAGCAACGTGGAGGAACTGCATTTGCCTGTGCAGTTAAAGAAGATCGGCGCTTATGGATTTTATAACTGCGAGAAATTGAAGAGGCTCTACTGCGGCAGCAGGGCGGCCGATTTGGGAGCAGGGTTGTTTGCCGGCGCCGGTGGGGTGGAATTTCTGGATTTTACTTTGTTTGAAGGGGAAAGATCCTGTCTGAAAGAACTGCTTTCCGAACTGCGGCAGACTTTGCGTGTGCGGATTCATCTGTCAAAAGAGGGGAATACCGGAGGAGAACGTGTGACGGAGGCACGCCTGATCTTTCCGGAATATTTTGAGGAGTCCGTGGAAAACACACCGGCGAGGATTCTGTATATTGAAACGCATGGCTGCGGGCATCGGTACCGGTATTGTTTTGCGGGTACGCAGTTCCAGTATCAGGAATATGATGAGCTGTTCCCGCATGTGAAAGTACAGGAGCCGGAGGAACTGGTGGCGGAACTGGCGATGGGGAGGCTGCAGTATCCTTTGGGACTGACCGGCAGGCATGAGAAGATGTACCGGGAATATGTGGCAAAGCACTGGAAAATGGCAGGAAAACTGCTGTTGGAAACAGATGGCCGAAGTAAAGGGCGATGCGGAAATCTTGATCCGGGAGGAATTCCCTGGCTGGTAAGAGAAATTCTGGATCAGCAGCAAAGCCAGGAGGAGGCGGCCCTCAGACCGGAAGTGTCTGACAACAATCCGGCGGAAAAGATAACGCTGGAGGAGAAGCTGAGGGAATTGACCCGGATGGCTCAGCAGGCCCAGGATACGGAGACGGTGGCCTGGCTGATGGACTTCCGGCATCAGGCGGGAATGCAGCGGAGGGGATTGCAGGAAACGGGGGCAAGGAAGAAACGACGGTTTGAACTGTAGGATAACAAAACGGGGGTGGAGGAAACGATGATCGATCCGGTGAGGCATCAACAGCTGGAGGAACTGAATATAGTAGGACTTTGCACCAGGATTCTTGTCAATGCCAGGAATGAACTGTATCTGAATATGCGTTATCTGGATGTGGCGTTGAGCAGCCTGAGATATGAGGCGGCGCCGGACTGCCGGGGAGTGGGAACGAATGGCTTTGTCATTTACTACCAGCCGGGATATCTGGGATCGCTTTTTCGGAAAGGCAGAGTCCTGGTGAACCGCAGCTATCTGCATATGGTATTGCACTGCCTGTTCTGCCACATGGATATCCGGGGAAGACGGGAGAGGGAGGACTGGAACCTGGCCTGTGATATTGCGGTGGAATCGGTGATTGACGGATTGTATCTGCGCTGTGTCCACCATCCATTGTCGCTTTACCGCCAGGACTGGTACGGACGGATCAGAAAACGTCTTCCGGTGCTAAACGCGGAGGGGGTGTATCATGTCCTGCGGGAGATGGAATTGCCGGTAAAACAGAAGGAACGGCTAAGGGCAGAGTTTTGTGTGGACGATCACCAATACTGGGAACTGCCAGGAGAGGACCCTAAAATCTCTGTCACCAGACAGAATCAGTGGAGCCGCAAACGGGAGCGGATGCAGACAGAGATGGAAACGCTGGGGAATCAACAGGATGAAGACTCCCGCAGCCTGCTGGAACATGTGCAGGTAGAGAACAGGGAGCGTTATGATTACCGGCTGTTTTTGAGGAAGTTTTCCGTGTGGAAGGAAGAAATGCAGACAGACCCGGATTCCTTCGATTTTATATTTTATACTTACGGGATGTCGCTTTATGGCAACATGCCTTTAATCGAACATCTGGAGTCCAGGGAAGTCAGCCGGATTGAAGATTTTGTGATTGTGATTGATACGTCGATGTCCTGTTCCGGGGAACTGGTGCGGCGGTTTCTGGAAGAAACGTACGACGTGCTTTGCGAGGCGGACAGTTATTTCAGAAAGGTCAACATCCATATCATCCAGTGCGACGAGGAAGTGCGCCAGGACCGGCGGATCACAAGCCGTGAGGAGATGGAAGCTTACCTGGCCGATTTTACGGTAATCGGCCAGGGCGGGACAGATTTCCGGCCTGCGTTTGAGTATGTAAACCTTCTGTTGCGCCAGGGGGCGTTTCACCGGCTGCGGGGATTGCTGTATTTTACGGATGGAGAGGGGATCTATCCTGTGAAGCGGCCCGTGTATGAGACGGCGTTTGTATTTATAAAAGAGCAATATACGGATATTTCCGTGCCGCCATGGGCAATCAAACTGATACTGGAACCGGAACAGCTGACAGAGGAAGCATAGCCGGAACCTTCGGGCAGGAATCCAGATAAGGGATAAGATTGGTATCAGAGAAAAATCAGGGAGCAAAAGAGATGAACATTAAGCGGGCAAAACAGGAAATTAAAGACAGCATTCGGGCATATCTGATGAAGGATGCGTATGGATCTTACGTCATGCCGGCAGTCCGGCAGCGGCCGATTCTGCTGATCGGTCCTCCCGGGGTGGGAAAAACACAGATTATGGAACAGATTTCGCAGGAATGTCAGATCGGACTGGTAGCATATACGATCACGCATCATACCAGGCAGAGTGCTGTCGGCCTGCCGGTTATCGAACAGAGAAGGTTTGGCGAAAAAGAGTACCGTGCGACGGAATATACCATGAGTGAAATCGTGGCAGCGGTCTATGAGAAGATCCGGCATACGGGTTTGCCGGAGGGGATTTTGTTTATCGATGAGATCAACTGTGTCTCAGAGACATTGGCGCCGACCATGCTGCAGTTTTTGCAGGGGAAGAGTTTCGGCAATCACAGGATTCCGGAGGGTTGGATAATCGTGGCAGCCGGTAATCCGCCGGAGTACAACAAATCCGTGAGGGAGTTTGACATCGTGACACTGGATCGGATACGCAGGATTGATGTGGAGCCGGATTTTGATGCGTGGAAGGAATATGCCAGCCAGGCAGGCGTTCACCCGGCGATTCGCGCTTACCTGAGTGTGCGGCAGCAGAATTTTTGCAGGATAGAGACCACCGTTGACGGAAAAATGTTTGCCACTCCAAGGGGATGGGAGGATTTGTCCCAGCTGATTGGGGTATATGAGCGGCTGGGACTGGCGATAGACCGGGAGATTGTATCCGAATATATCCAGTTTCCGAAGATCGCCCGTGATTTTGCCGGTTATCTGGAACTTTACCGGAAGTATCAGGAGGATTATCAGGTAGAGGATATTTTAAACGGCCAGGTATCGCCAGGAGTCTTCGGCAAGCTGGAACGGGCGGCCTTTGACGAACGGATCAGCGTGGTGGGACTGCTTCTTTCCGGACTCAATGAGCAATTTCGCAAGGTTTGCCAGAAAGAAGAGCAGTTAGAACTGCAGATGGAAAAATTGCAGCAATTGCAAAAAACGGGAATTTTAGATAATAACGCAAAAATACCAGAAAACAGAGAACATGTGCTGCTGGCATTTCGGAAAATGACAGAGGATTTTCGCGGCCAGTGGGAGAAAAAGAAAGAGAACGGGCTGATTTCCGAGCGGGAATTATTGACCCACAGAGAGGTCAGCGCCAGCCTGGAACAGAAGCTGCAGATGCTGACAAAAGAAAACCAGCAGGATGCCAAGGGAATGTGGGAATACCTGCGGGAGTTATTTGGCAAAGAGAGCGACCAATATGAAGAAATGTCCGCCATAGCCGGACAAAAACTGGAATGTGCGTTTGATTTTATGGAGGCAGCATTTGCGGGAAGCCAGGAGATGGTGCTATTTGTGACAGAACTGAATACTGGCTTTTACAGTGTGAGGTTCCTGCAGGAGTATGATTGCGAACGTTATTATCGGTATAACAAGGAACTGCTGTTTTCAGAGGAAGAACAGGAAATCGGTAAGCTTCTGGAAGGCAGCATATCCGGAGAGAGGGAAGGATAGGGAATGACGATGAGATTGTGGATGGCAGCGGCGCCTGCGGGGGAGCCGCGGTTAGAGACCAGCTGGGTTTTGCACACGCTGGAAGGCTGGACTCCGGGACTGAAGGCGTTTTTCTGGCGTTTGCTGCTTGCGGTGGTGATTCTGCTGGTAGGATTCCGTATTGTCCGTGGCCTGCGGCGATTTTTGAAAAAGACATTTCTGAAGATGAACCTGGAAGAAAATGTCAACAAATTTCTGCTTTCGGTACTGAATGCCGCCATGTATGCGGTGGTGATTTTTATTGCAGCGGAAAAGCTGGGAGTGCCTTCGGCATCCATCGTGGCGCTGATGGGGTCTGCAGGCGTGGCGATTGGCCTGTCCCTGAAAGAGAGCCTGTCCAATGTGGCAGGCGGAATCCTGATTATGCTTACCCGGCCGTTTATAATACAGGATTATATTGTCTGCGGGGATGTGGAGGGAACGGTGCAGGACATCGGCCTGGTGTATACGTCATTGACCACGGTGGATAACCGGAAAGTCACGATACCCAATGGCACGGTCGCTAATGCGGTTGTGGTCAACGCCACGGCCCAGGAAAAGAGACAGCTGGATCTGGAGATAAATATTGATTATGCTTCTGACTTAAAAAAGGCCAAGGAAATCCTTTGCGATATCCTGGAAAAGCATCCGCAGGTGATTCAGGAAGACGGAACCAGGGTTTTTGTGAAAGAACTGGGAGAATATGCAGTGATTCTTGGCATGCGGGGTTGGATGATGAAGGAAGAATATTGGCCGGCCCGATGGGATATCATTGAGACGATTAAACTGCGGTTTGATGAAGAAGGAATCCGAATCCCCTTCCGGCAGGTGGTGGTGCATCAGGGAGAGAAAGCAGAGGATGTATCAACTATATAGGCATATAGATTATAATGTTATAAAACGTATTGAAATGTGATTGACAATCATCATTATTTGTTATATAAATGTATTATAATAAATGATGACAGGAGGCATAACAATATGTTGAAATTTGATGAGGCAAAGGTCAGACAGGAGCACCAAAACGGAGTGGATATCATTCCGCAGACAGAAGCGATTGTAGATCAGGTATGTGAGAAAGGCTATTCCAATATTTTTTATATTGGAATCGGCGGAACCGTGCTTTATGCAAATCAGATGATCCATATTGCCAAGCAGCTGGGATCAAGGCTTCCTCTGTATATTGAGAATGCGGCAGATTTTAACCTGGTAGGGAATCCGTTTTTTGACGAACGCTCGATCGTGGTGATTGAATCCATTTCCGGAGATACCAAAGAAGTGGTGGAGACTGTGGATAAGGTTCATGCCCTGGGGGCAAAGGTGATCGGGTATGTGGAAAAAGAAGGGACTCCTCTGTATGAGAAGTGTGACTACCTGGTAAGCACGGTAGGCGGCGGCTATTATTTCTGGTATACCGTGACTTTGCGGTTTTTGAAAAACGCCGGACAATTTGAAAAATATGACCGGTTTATGGCGGAGATTGTGCACATGCCGGACAATGTAGTCCAGATCTACAAGGATGCCGATTCGGATGCGCAGGCTTATGCAGAAGAATACTGCGATGAGCCGATTACATATCTGGTGGGAGCCGGGAATCTGGAGGACTGGGCGACCTGCTACGGAATGTGTATTATGGAGGAGATGCAGTGGATGCGCACACGCCCGGTATCGGCCGCCAATTTCTTCCATGGGACATTGGAAGTGATCGAGCGGGATGTCCCGGTGATCCTGATAAAGGGCGAAGACCTGGCGCGCCCACAGATGGAGCGAGTGGAGAAGTTTGTTCGTACTGTCAGTGCAAAAGTGATTGTGTTTGATACAAAGAAATTTAAACTGGAAGGGATCAGCGAAGAATTTCGGGGGATGCTGTCGCCGATTGTGATGCGCTCGGCGTTCCAGAGGGTGAATGTACATCTGGAGCATTGCCGCAGACATCCGCTGGCGATCCGCAGATATTACCGGAGGCTGGATTACTAAGCAGAAGATCCGGAAAGGAGAATAGATGTCAGAAGTGATACGGGATACGGCGGTGCCTCTCTATATGCAGATTGCCGGGAATATCAAGGAGAAGATTGCAAACAGGGAGATTCTGCCCGGCTCCCGGCTCCCGACAGAGGCTGAACTGAGCAAAAGCTATGAGGTCAGCAGGATCACGGTCCGCAAAGCGTTGGAGTTGCTGGTGGAAGATGAAATCCTGGTGCGCAAACAACGCCTGGGAACATTTGTCCTGGATAAGAAGATTTCGAGGAATCTGAATCATTTTATGGGTTTTTCGCAATGCTGTGAACTGGAAGGAGAAAAGCCGGGGACCCGTCTGCTGTCGGCGGAACTGGTGAAGGCCCGGCCGGCGGATATCAGGGCGCTGCGGCTTGAGGAGGGTGACAAGGTTATCTGTATCCGGCGGCTGCGGTTCTGTAATGATGTGCCGGTGATCTTGGAAGAAAACCATTTTCCGAGAAAGTACGCCTATCTTCTGGCAGAGGATTTAAGCCGTTCCCTGCACGAAATTTTGAGGGAGCATGGGATTGCCCTGGCAAGCGGCTCTAAGACGATTGGGGTCTGTTATGCGACAAGAGACGAGGCGGAGCATCTGGGAATCAAGGAAAATGATGTTCTGATCCTGTCTCGTGATATTACGTATAATACAGAGGGCGAGCCGGTTTATAACGGCAAAGAGGTGATCAATGCAGATCGCTACGAATATAAAATATCCACCAATAATATGGCGGAGAAGGAAGGGTTATGATCAGAGTATTAGGGGTTGGTGACAATGTCTGTGACAAGTATCTCCATATCCGGACCATGTATCCGGGAGGAAATGCTCTGAATGTCGCCGCTTTTGCAAGGGACATGGGGATGGAAGCGGCTTATCTGGGAACCTTTGGAGACGACGAGGTGGGGCGGCATGTTTATTCGGTTGTCCGGGAATTGGGGATCGACATCACTCACTGCCGGATGGAACAGGGGGAGAACGGCTGCGCCAGAGTGCGCATTGTAGAAGGTGAGCGGGTCTTTCTTCCTGGCAATCAGGGCGGCATAGCCGGAAAGAACCCCCCGGTCCTGAGTGGGCTGGATGAGGAATACATTTCCGGATTTGACCTGGTTCACACCAGTATTTTCAGCCATATGGAAACGGAACTGTTCAAAATCCGCAGGTCGGGGAAGTTCGTTTCCATGGATTTTTCCGATCGATATGATGAGGGATATCTAAAAACATGTTGTCCGTATATTGACTGTGCGGAGATTTCCTGCGGGGACATGGCCGAGGAAGAAATACAAAAAACCATGCGAAAGATCCGGGAACTGGGATGCAGGCAGATGGTGATAGCCACCAGGGGAAGCAAGGGGGCTTATCTGATGGCGGACGGACAGTTCTATGAACAATCGGCATGCCTGGTAAAAGCGGTGGACACTATGGGAGCCGGGGATTCTTTTATTGCCTGTTTCCTGGTGAATTATCTTGACGGAATCTCACAGGCGCAGGATTTCGGGGAAAAATCAGGGCAAAGAGGAATTGTGAGCGCAAAAGAGTATAAAGACCTGCTGATCCGCTTAAGCCTTTATCGGGCTGCCGTATTTTCTTCGCGGCAGTGTCAGAGGGACGGTTCCTTTGGATTTGGCAGGAAGATGGAACTTACGAAAGAGGACCAAAAGGCGATGGAGGAGTGGGAGCAAAGCAGGTTCCCCAAGCCTGGTATGTTTGAGCGTGTTTGAAAATTCAGACACACGTTAGGAAATAGTCAAAATCACCAAAAAGAGCAATCGATTGCAATAAAAAATACACAATAATTAGATGGAATTCACAAGAAACGAAAAGCCTCTTGCCTGCTCGCTGTAAATAAGGTATAGTAAAGCAAAAGAGCAGAAGATGTTGAGGTGTTAAGGAACGTGACGATTTACGATATAGCCCGGGAAGCTGGGGTAGCTGCCAGCACCGTGTCCCGGGTGATTAACAACAAGCCGGGGATTAAACTGGAGACCAGGCAGAGGGTGCAGGAGCTTTTAAAAAAGTATAATTACATACCGGATGCAGCGGCCCGGGGACTGGTGATGCAGTCCTCCCGCCTGGTGGGGATATTGATCGTGGATATCCGGGTGGCCCACCATGTTGACAGTGCTTTTGTCATTGAGCAGGAACTGACCAGGCGGGGATACTGCTGCATTATTATGAGCACCGGGCCGGAGGATGAGAAAAAAGCGGAATATATCCGTATTCTGGAACAACGCCGTGTTGAGGGCGTGATTCTGATGGGATCGATGTTTGGAACAGCCTCGGTGGAGGAAAGCATCAAAAAGCATCTGCCCAAGGTGCCGATTGTGATGGTGAACGGGTATCTGGATCTGCCCAATGTTTCCGGGGTGATCGTAGACGAGGATGCCGGAGTGGCAAGATGCGTGGATTTGCTATGTGCAAAGGGAAAGCCAAAGATTGCGTTCGTGCTGGATTCGGTCTCTCCGTCTAACATCCATAAGCAGCGGGGATACTGCGAAGGCATGCGCAGAAACGGAGCGGGAGAGGAGAACCTGTGGCTGTACGATATGGAGGAAAGTACTGTCAGAGGCGGCTATGAGGCTACACTGCGGATTTTGGACGAGCATCCGGATGTACAGGGAATCATCTATTCTATTGATTTGGTGGCGGTAGGCGGCGTGCGTGCGGCGTATGACCGGGGAATAGACGTCCCCGGACAGCTGGGATTGATCGGAATTGATAACAGTATTTACGGTGAGATCTGTATGCCGAAGCTGACGACTTTGGACAACCGGCTCCAGGCTCTTTCCGAGTCGGCGGCGTCGATTTTGAGAGAGGGGCTGGAAGGGAAGGTCCAGAACAAAAAGATGATGATGTTTTCGGAAATTATTGAGAGGGAGAGTACCTGAATGAGGGAGCGGCTCTCATCCGGCAGAGATGGCCGAAAATAGTGAGGATAATGGAAACGCGATAATGGACAGTAATGGCGAAAGAGGAAAACGATCGTCAGCGCTGTCTTTTTTGATATGGGGAAGGTATGGCGCGCTGATGGGAGGCTTGTGCGGGGATGGATTGACACAAATTGCAATCGATTTCTTGTTTTAAATGCGAAATGATCATATGGAAATGTGGGAGAATTGAAAACAGCAAAAAAACTGTAATATATGCACAAAAACATAAAAGAAAAAATGTGAAATAAGACAATAGAAACATACTTGCAATTCGAGGATTCGTGTGCTATGATAAATATACAAATTGCAATCGATTGCAATATGGAGGAAACTTATCATGATTTACGGACACATTTCGGCAAAGGAAACCGAACAGGCTTATGCAGAACCAATCCGGGAAGCGATCCGCTATTGCCGGGAGACCGATGTCTCCGGCATGGGGGAGAGCAGAATAGGCCTCAGAGGCGAGGAATTGATTGTTCAGATCTGTGACCGCATTACCGGGAAAAAGGAGGAGAAGCTTCCTGAGGTGCATAGCCGGTATGCGGAACTGCAGTTCATGGCAGAAGGTTCCGAGTATATGGGGTTTTATCCGGACAGAGGGGACAACCGTATCCTGGAGGATTGCCTGGAAGAGAAGGATACTCTGTATTATCAGGAAAATCCTTTATCAGAAGAAGTCATGCTTTTGATGACGCCGGGAACTTACGCGGTATTTTTTCCGGAGGATGTCCACCGTCCGTTCTGCCAGGTAGAAGCTCCGGCCAGAGTGAAGAAAATCGTAATCAAGATTGCGGTAGATACTTTGTGAGGGCCGACCGATCTGCCGTTTGCCGATGCAGACGCAGGATGGGAAACTGGTTTTTCCTCACGACAGAGCGAAAAAATGCAATTGCCAGGGAATGTATGCAATTTCCGAATGAAAAAGAAAAGTTTGGTTTTTTCGTGCATTTTTGACAGGGGATTTATGAGAATACCACAAAAAAGACGATTGTATTTTGTGCAAAATAGTGAGGAAAATGCGGTTGAAATGCGGGGTAAATTGTGATAAAATTTAGGAACAATCGATTGCAAAAATTGTAGATGCAGGAAATGTGTCAAACGTGTCTCTCTTGAAGGATTGAATTTTAAGAAGAAAGGAAATTAAAACGATGTTAAGAATCAAGTATGAGGAACTGTTAAAAGAGTTTGAACGCGTACTGATCAGCAGAGGTTTTAATGAGAAGAATGCATTGGATGCAGCGACAGTTTTTGCACAGAACAGCCTGGATGGGATCTACAGCCATGGGATCAACCGCTTTCCCCGTGTGGTAGAGTACCTGGACAAAGGAGAGATCAATCCGGATGTGGTAGCCACCTGCGAGATGTCCATGGGAGCCATTGAGCGGTGGGAAGGGCACAGAGGTTTCGGTCCGCTGAATGCAAAACAGGCGATGGACCGGGCGATCGAACTTGCCAAGCAGTACGGCATCGGAATGGTGGCGCTGGGCAACAGCAACCACTGGATGCGCGGCGGCAGCTATGGATGGCAGGCCGCTAACGCAGGGTGCATCGGCATCTGCTGGTCCAATACTATGCCGAATATGCCGGCATGGGGTGGCAAGGACAGAAAGATCGGCAACAACCCGCTGATTCTGGCGGTGCCCAAGAGCAATGGGGATCATGTAGTAGTAGACTGTGCGGTGTCCCAGTTTTCTTATGGCAAGATTGAGGAGGCGAGGCTGAAAGGCCAGCAGCTTCCGGTACCGGGTGGCTATGACGAGGACGGCAATCTGACTACCGACCCGGCGGCCATTGAGAAGACCTGGAGAGTCCTTCCCATGGGATACTGGAAGGGCAGCGGGATTTCCGTGCTGCTGGATCTGATTTCCACCGTGCTCACCAATGCCAACTCTGTTCAGAAGATTGGTACTTTCGGGGACGAGATCGGACTGTCCCAGATTATGATTGCCATTGACCCCAATAAGTTTAATGATGCCGGGACTACAGACCGGATCGTAGACGAATTGGTGGCGGATATCAAGTCTTCTGTTCCGGCCCAGGAGGGCGGCAAGGTGTTCTACCCGGGTGAGATCGAGATCAATACCCGGAAGGACAACATGGAGAACGGTATCCCGGTGATCGAAGAGAAGTGGGATGCAATCCGGGCAATGTAAACCGGATCGCCGGCAGCTATGCTGTTCTTTACGGCGCCGCTGAGGGGAAAGGCGGGGCGTAAAAATATTAAGGAAAGAGATGCTATGCTCGTGTTGTAGCATTGAAATCGCGCTTTTGTAAACTAAGGGAAATCCCAGAAGAAAATAGATTTTGAATTTTGGGACAGAGGAAACCCCAGGAGTTTAGCGGCTCCTGGGGTATTTTGTCCCATCATCACCGGTAGATGAAAGAATGGGACAGACCATTTTTGAAAACAATAGAGCAGATGCGTCCATCCATAACGGAGATGCTGTCAATGATTCCCAGAAGGAATGTTTTCAAGACATCCGCATCCACGGACGATGCCAGGCGCTTGTAATTGACATAATTCCTGCCGGATAGGTTCTGCGATATGATGAACTCGCTGGCACGCTGCACAAAGATTTCATCGGATACGGACTGGTTCCAGGCATCCGGGTTTGCCATCCCTATCCGCTCATTGATGCCCTCCAGAGCCTCAATAAGTTTTTCTTTTTCGATGATATATTCTTTTTCCGACATCGCGTCATCGGAATAAAGGTATAAGTTTGTCAGACGTTCCAGAGCGCGTTCTGCCCTCTGCTTTTCCTTCCGGAGTTTTGAAAGCTCCGACTGCGCTTGCCTCTTTTCGTCTTTTTTGATTTTAACTCCCTTCCCATACACATCTCCAGACACTTTTCCGGATGCAAGGACGGAGTATAGGTCATTCAGCCCATCCGGTTCAATCCCCTTTACCTGGAGGAAAGTATCGCCGCGAAGGAGACGCTCCTGCAATTCCTCTGGAGAAGATATTTCCGCAAAGCCACGCTGTGCGTTAAGCATATTCAGTATATAGTTAAATACAAACTCTCCAACGACCGGATCAGAGATAGTAGGACAGTTGCAGGCGGTAGGAGATTTCCGGCGTGTGGAGCAGGAGTATTTTGAATACTTCCAGCCGTCCCTTGTAATATTACCAGGAGTGCTGTTCATGGGCTTTTTACAGGCACCACAATACATAAGGCCACCGAACACATGAACGTGTTTTGTCTCATGTTTCCTCTGATGGATTTTATACTGCTCTGCCTGGGAATCCAGAATGGCGATAATGCGCTCTTTTTGTTCACGACTTATCATCGCCGGGTGATGGTCTTGAATCGTTATCCATTCGGATTCTTTTTTCTTTTTACTCCGGTTTCCTTCCTTTGAGCGGTTGTACTGGTAATCTCCGCAGTAGAATACGTTCCGCAGGATGATTAAGAGTGTGGCGGCAGACCATTGATTTCCGGCGCGAGAGAACAGCTGCCGGTCATTAAGGATTCTGGCTACATGGATAAGGGAGCGGTGTTCCTCATAAAGGTTGTGCATCATCTCCACAACGGATTTTTCCGATTCATTGAAAGAAAACTCCCCGGTCTGGATGTCGTAATTATAGCCATACGGAACGCGCCCGCCGTTCCATAGGCCATTGTTCGCCCTGGAAATCATGGTAGCGGTCACGCGCTCTGATGTCATGTTGCGCTCCAGCTCCGCAAATACCAGGATGATTTTAAGCATGGCCTCTCCCATAGCAGTAGAGGTATCAAACTGCTCATTCTTGCTTACAAAGATGACCCCCAGCTCTTTCAGCTCATTGTACATGGATGCGAAGTCCAGGAGATTCCGGGAGATGCGGTCTATCTTCCAGACAAGCAGGTGCGTGAAAACGCCCTGGCGAATCTGGGACATCATCTCCTGGAATTTTGGCCGGTCAGTATTCTTCCCGGAGTAGCCTGCGTCCTCAAATATCACATAATCATCCGTACCCAAGATAAGGGACGCATACGCAATCAAGTCTTTTTTCTGCATTGGTAGGGAGTCTTTGTCTATCTGGTACAAGGTAGAGACGCGGACATATATTGCCACACGCGCCTTGCCATGCTCTATCAATGCCTTTACTTTCTTATAAGCCATGAAATACCTCCCAAAAAGAAAAGCCCCTAAATGGGGGCTATATTGCAGCCTGCCGCTGGCAAGCGAACTGTGAAAGGAACCGGTCCTCCGCCTGGCTTATCCTGGAGTTAATTTCCCCGATCTTCCCATCCCTGGACATAAGCAGCAGCTCACGGCACTCTTTTGTTGTGAATAGGTGGCATTGGTAAATGCCAGGTATGAAAGCCTTGCGGCAGATGGTGAGCAGTTCTTTTTCTGATATACCGCACCTGCAGCAAAGGTCAAAGATTTTGTTCACGATTCCAACATCCACAGATGCAGTCGATTTCCAGCCGCGGAAATTGTCCTGCTGATAATATAGCAGGCGTTCTATGCTGTCAAAGCCGTTTAAGTCGGAGTAGAAAGCCATGCAGTAATAGGCAAGCGCTATACGGAGATTCCCTTCCAGTTCTACAAACCGGCCCTGGCGCACACGGGCATCCCGGAGCAGGCGGTAATTCCCGGTTCTCAAATATAACTCTACTTCCAGGGTGAGGCTATCCCACCGCATATCATTCCCGGTACCGTCTCCAGAAATAGGACGCATATAATCTGGCAACATAATCCACCTCCATTGTTTATTTCCGCCGCTTGCGGATGCTGTCTATCCTAATAACCTTTTTTCCTCCTCTTGCATAGCGCGGTAAGTATCACACGCGCTTTTCATATATGCAAAACACATATCCTGGAGATTTCCGGGCAAAGAACGAAACATGGCAAGTATGTCTGATTCATCTTGTGATAACGGTTGCGGTTCTCCAGGCTTTACATATTCACTCCCAGTAAGAAGGAGGTCTGTGGAACAATTAAGATATTCTGCTAAAGCAATTACAGCATCGGAGTTTGGAGCGCTACCAGCTTGCCATCTTCCGATGCTACCGGTACTTATTTTACATTCTTTCAATACTGGAGTGGGTTTCAAACCCTTCATGTCGCATATTTCCTTAAAATTATCCCAAAACAAATAAGCCACCTCCAAAAGCAACTCACAAATCGGCGTAAAAATATTGACAAACGCCTTTCAGTGAGTTATGATATATATGCAAGATACATTTGTGCGTTTTATTTTCCTTAACGAATAACACATGCACAAAAACGCTCTTTTATGCGTTACAAGACAAAGAGCGCACATATTCATTTTAACAATGTATCGTCAAAATGTAAAGTCAAAATGTAACGCACATCATAGCAAAGGAGGTAAGAGAGATGGAAAAAAAGCTAACTCCCTGGTGTGAGAACGTAAAAATCGCCATGATTGAGCGCGAATTGAGTGTACAAGATTTAGCGGATGCTATCGGGATGTCGCGTGTGTATACATCGGCGGTCATCAACGGCAGAGTCCAGTCTGAACCAGCCATGCGGCTCATAAGCGATACGTTGAACATCGAAAGCCCAGAAAAGAGAAAATCTGATTCCTGGTGCAAGAGCGTGAGGATAGCGATGGTAAAGCGCGGATGGAGTGTGCTGGATTTGGCAAAGGCAGCGCACATGAGCAAAGGCCACACATCGGCAGTCATCAATGGCAGGGTGCAATCCTCTCCAGCGGTCAGAGCCATAAGCGATGTACTGAACATTGATGCAGCTGCTCTTTCCTCAGATGCTAATTGAATTATACATCGAAAGGACGGTGGATGACATGGGGAATGGCTCTATGAAAGACAATGATAATGTGTACTTTCTGGCGAGGAAAAAGGCGGCAATATACAACGAGAGGCTATACAGCAGGGAAGGGGCGGCGGAACTGCTGGGAGTGTCCGTATCAACACTGGCTGATTATGAGCTGGGGAATACAAAGGTGGTTCCGGTGGATAAAGTGGTGCTTATGGCAGACCTCTATAACTGCCCGGAGCTGAAATACAGCTATTGCAAGCATGAGTGTCCGATTGGAAAGTCAATGCCGGTGGCAACGCAGGCAAAGAACCTGGAGGGGATCGCGCTCCGGCTTATCCGGGAGTTTGATGTCGACAATCTAAAAGGAATCCAGAAGGATTTAATCGAGATTACAGAGGATGGCGTCATAGACGATGCGGAGAAACCGGCGCTGAAATCAATCATGGAGCGGCTGGACCAGATGGCGGTTGCCATTAGTGAATTAAAGATAGCAGGTGAAAAGGCACTGAAAGGGTAGGGATGGTTATGGATGCTGCCAAGTTGAGAGAGATTCTGAAAACACAATATGGGATAAAAGATGATAATGAGTTTGACGCGGCAGTTGAGAAGTCATCTGGAGTAAACCTGGGGCTGTTCACTGTGCCGCTGGTGGAAAGGAGCAGGAATGGACACAAGAAAACGGAGACAGCTATTGCATAGCGCAAAGCTGGCGGCTATTACGGTAGCTGCCGTCTATACATTTATCGGGATAAGGCCGTTTATAGCGGATGCAGGGGAAGAAATGGAGCCGGAGCCGGTGGTGGATGCAGTAGCGGTAGCCATAGCGGACATCCAGGAGCCTTCTGGGAGCGATACGAGCGTGGGAGCAAAAATCCTGGTACCGGAACCGCAAGCTACACAATCCCCTGGCCGGGATGCGGAAGATTCCTATTTGCTGGCAAAGCTGGCGATGGCGGAGGCGGAAGGAGAGGACACCGAAGGGAAAGCATTGGTTATCCTGGTGGCACTGAACCGGGTGCGGAGCGAAGGGTTCCCGGACACGGTAGAGGATGTCATCCTGGAGGAGCATAACGGAGTTTGCCAGTTCAGCGTCACCCAGGAGGGAGGCCGCTGGTACACGGTAGAGCCGGACGAAGATTGTTATAAGGCTCTGGAGATGGTAACGCAGGAGAATTGGGATGAATCCGAAGGGGCGCTGTATTTTGAAAGCAGGAGTGATTCCACATGGCACCAGAATAATTTGCAGTTCCTTTTCAAACACGGAAAACATTATTTCTACAAGGAGGGATGATATTGCGGAAAGTAACGCGGTTCATCTACCGCGAATGGATATGGATAACGCTGGGGATTATTCTCACGCGGTTTGCCGTTCAATGCGCATACCGGGAGCGTGGATACATGGCATACGGAGGGGAATGGCTTGTGCTGCCGGTTCTGCTGATGACGGTAAGCATGGCAAGAAACGCCTCCGGTGTCGTGATGATGATATTTGAAGGAGAGGAGGATGCGGATGTCAGAAGAATTAAAACGGATCACCGCAGAGTTCCAGGGAACCGCAGGTGGCGTGACGGACGGTGAGGCAGATAGGGTATTCCAGTATTGCCTCCGGAAAATGGAGGTATGCGGTATCGAGAACCGGGAGGAATATCTGCCGCTTTTATTCCGGGATGAAGTGAAGAATTTCATTGTACGCAGAGGGATAAATGCAATCACCGCATTAAGAAGAATGGGGGTGGCGGTCAGTGTGTGAGATATGCAGACAGAATCCGTGCCATCCGAGATGCCCGAATGCAGGGGAACCGAAGGGCAAATACACTTGTATCAAGTGCGGATATGGAATCATGGAGGATGAAGAATACCTGGAGTCAGAGGAAGGGCCGGTTTGTGTGGAGTGTCTGAATGACATGTGTTCCAGGGAAGTAGTAGAAATATGCGGCGGACAGCTGCAAAGAGCATAGAAGGAGGATAAACAGTATGGCAGGACAGCAACAGAGGCAGGTACCGGCGCAGCAGATCCAGCAGGGGGAGATTCAGAAACCTAAGAGTTCAGCAGTCCTTGTGAAGGAGATTATCTCCAGGGACACTTGCAAGAAGAAATTTGCGGAAATCCTGGGGCAGAAAGCGCCGCAGTTCCTTGCGTCACTAACGAATGTAGTATCTGGGAGCGCACAGCTGAAAAGGGCAGAACCTAATTCCATCGTATCAGCGGCTTTTGTGGCGGCTACATACGATCTGCCGATTGACAGCAACCTGGGATTCGCGGCTATCGTTCCGTACAACAACAGCAAGAAGAATCCGCAGACCGGGAAGTGGGAAGACCACATGGAGGCCCAATTCCAGATGATGTATAAGGGCTTTATCCAGCTGGCAATCCGCTCCGGATATTACGAGAAGATGAATTATGCCGTGGTGTATGAGGATGAACTTGTTTCCTATAATCCGATCACCGGCGAGATTGTTTTCGTGACGGACTTCTCACAATGTACCCAGAGAGACGAGGGGCAGACAGATAAAGTTGTTGGATATTATGCGTGGTTCAGACTAAAGACTGGTTACAGCCATGAATTGTATATGTCAACAAAGGCGGTAGAGAATCACGCAAAGAAGTATTCCCAGGCATACCGGAGTGACTTGAACAAAGGGAAGAAAAACAGCAAGTGGACTACTGATTTTGAGGCTATGGCTCTGAAAACGGTAATCAAGCTCCTGCTCTCCAAATGGGGTATCTTATCTGTGGATATGCAGAGAGCCATCCAGGACGACCAAAAGACATTTGACGAGGAAGGGGAGGCATCATACGGAGATAACCAGCCGGACGCAATCGAGGCGGAGAATGTGTTCGAGCTGCCGGGGCCGGGTGATGAACAGGCGAAGGATGAACAGCCGGAGAATGGAGAGAGTTCAGACGGAACCGGAACGGATGCGGCGGATGCCGGAGAGTATGTAAGCCCGGAGGAAATAGATGATTTCATGGAAAGCATGGGCTTAGAGGAATTACCGTTTAAGTAAGGAGGGAATGACATTGGAATTATCGGCAAGTAATTATTACAGCGCGGAGGCGAACCGGGAATACATGAGTGTATCGCAGTACAAGGATTTCGCTGGCACATACGGAAAGCTGGGATGCGAATACTGCGCGATGGAAAAGCTGGAGGGGCGCTGGCAGGAAAAGAAAACGACTGCCCTTCTGGTGGGGAGCTATGTGGATTCTTATTTTGAAGGGAGCCTGGATACGTTCAAGGCAGAGAATCCGGAGATTTTCAAAAAGACCGGAGATAAAGGGCTGAGAGCGGAATACATCAAAGCGGAGGACATTATTCGTAGAATAGAAAGTGACAATTTTTTTATGATGTGTCTTTCTGGGTATAAGCAGGTCATTATGACCGGTGAATTGTTCGGAGCGAAGTGGAAGATAAAGATAGATTCCTACATCGCAGATAAAGTCATCGTTGATTTGAAAGTCATGTCATCCATCACAAAGCATGAATACGTCCGGGATGTGGGCTACCTGGATTTTGTCCGGTATTGGGGCTATGACATCCAGGGAGCAATCTACCAGGAGATTGTCCGCCAGAATACCGGAAAGC